>CAKUAQ010000033.1 GCA_934636435.1 uncultured Eubacteriales bacterium | reverse complement strand
TTTATTGGGCTATGGAGCGTGTCAGAAAAAATGAACAAAATAAGCTCTCGGAAAGATTCCGAAAATACTTCAAGAAACCCGGGTATCTTTTGATGAAGCCAATTTCAGGAAAAGAATCCTGTACTGTCATACATGAAAATCGTGCCGGACCGATTCGCTCCGACACGACCCATTTTATTTGCGTTTTATCTCTACCCTAACTATTGACATAGAAATCATATTCCTGATCCCGCTACTGCTGCAGCTGCTCTTTGTTAGGCGGGGCTTCGGTACCGGCTGGCGGGGGTTAATGAAAAAGGGCAAGATCGGCAATCATCACGGCTGAGTGCGGCCGTCGGGAGCACAGCCATTTCCCCGGCGAACCGTGCGCCCGGTTGCTGCATCTGCGGCGGACATTCGGATAAAAACACTGCCCCCGGCGACCGTACGGCCGCCGGGGGCAGTGTGCGTATAGAACCGTTTATTTTGTCAGGGTTTCCATCACATAGTCGGCAAATGCCCGGCAGGTAGCGCCGGTCTTATCTCCGGTGACCACCACCCGGCGCTCGGTGTCGTTGCAGGTGTGCAGCGCCGCCGCCAGCCGATCCGCCGCCTGTGGGCGGGCGATGTGCCGCAGCAGCATTTCGCAGGCCTTGAGGATGGAGGAGGGGTTGGCGTAATCCCCCAGGCCCTCCTCGATCATCCGGGGCGCGGAGCCGTGGATGGCCTCAAACATGGCATAGCGGTCGCCGATGTTGGCGCTGCCTGCTGTGCCGACGCCGCCCTGAATTTGCGCCGCCTCGTCGGTGATGATATCGCCGTAGAGGTTGGGCAGCACAAACACCTGGAACCGATCCCGGATGGATTCGTTCACCAGATTGGCGGTCATAATGTCGATGTACCAATCCTCGGCGGTGATGCCGGGGTAGTCCGCCGCCACCTCGTGGCACAGGGCGGTGAACTTGCCGTCGGTTTTTTTCATGATGTTGGCTTTCGTGACGATCGCCACATTGGTTTTGCCGTTCAGCTTCGCGTATTCGAATGCCGCCCGGGCGATCCGCCGGGTGCCGGCATCGGTGGTGACCTTAAAATCCATGGCCAGCGTGTCGGGAATTTCAATGCCCTGACTGCCCAGCACATATTCGCCCTCGGTGTTTTCCCGATAAAACACCCAGTCGATGTGCTTTTCCGGGATGCTCACAGGACGCACATTGGCGTACAGATCCAGCTCCCGCCGCAGCGCCACGTTGGCGCTCTCCATGGTGCCTCCCTTGGGGGTGGTGGTGGGACCCTTCAGCAGCACGTCGCAATCCTTGATGGCGGCCAGCGTATCCGCCGGCACCGCCTGCCCCAGCGCCAGCCGGTTCTCGATGGTCAGCCCCTCGATGGGGCGCAGCTCAACCTTGCCGGCGGCCAGATCGTCCGCCAGCAGGCACTCCAGCACCCGGCTTGCCTGTTCCACCAGAATGGGGCCGATCCCGTCGCCGCCGATGACGCCGATGACGATTTTGTCTTTTTTTGTATAATCCACCGCCGCGGAACCGGCCTCCATCCGGCGCTGGCGGGCGATCTGCTGCTCCAGCACCCGGCGGAATTGCTCCACCGCCGCATTGACATAAGAATCCATAGTCTCCGTTTCCTTTCTTCCGGCAGAACGGCGCCGCTTTATGCAGCGCCGCTCCGGTTTCTCACAAAATTTCAGTTACCCTGGGCTTTCGTATAGCCCAGCAGGCCGCCCGCTTTCAGAATCGCCTTCTGCCGGTCGGTGAAATCTGCCGTCAGCGTCATTTTTTTGCCGGTGGTTTCGTCCGTCAGGGTGATGGAGCCGCTGTCCATCCCGGCGTATACCCCCGTCAGGGACAGGACGTCCCCCTGACCGAGAGCGTCATAATCCGCCGGATCGGCAAAGGTCAGGGGCATAATGCCGGCGTTGATAAGGTTTGCTGCGTGAATCCGGGCGAAGCTCTTGGCGATCACCGCCCGCACCCCCAGATACAGCGGCACCAGCGCCGCGTGCTCCCGGGAGGAGCCTTGCCCGTAGTTGCTGCCGCCCACCACGATGCTCCGTCCGGCGGCCTTTGCCCGCTCCGGGAAGGATTTGTCGCACACCCCAAAGCAGAATTGGCTCAGATGGGGGATGTTGGAGCGATAGGGGAGGATCTTCGCCCCCGCCGGCATAATGTGGTCGGTGGTGATGTTGTCCCCCACCTTCAGCACCAGCGGCGCGGTGAGGCTGTCCTCCTGGGGATAGCATTGCGGGAATTCCTTAATATTGGGGCCCCGCAGCACCTCCACGCTGGCCGCCTCTGCCTCCGGGGCGGGTGCCAGCACGGCGCTGTCGTCGATACGGAACCGCTCCGGGAACACAATGGCAGGCATCTCGCCCAGCAGGCGGGGGTCGGTGATCTCGCCGCTGACGGCGGCTGCCACCGCCGTTTCGGGGCTGACCAGATACACCTGTCCGTCGGCGGTGCCGCTGCGGCCCTCAAAGTTGCGGTTAAAGGTACGCAGGCTCACGCCGCCGGAATTGGGGGAGAAGCCCATGCCGATGCAGGGGCCGCAGGCGCATTCCAGCACCCGGGCGCCGGACGCCAGAATGTCCGTCAGCGCCCCGCAATCCGCCAGCATGGACAGCACCTGCCGGGAGCCGGGGGAGATGGACAGGCTCACCGACGGGGCAATGGTGCGCCCCTTGAGGAGCGCCGCCACCTTCAGCATATCCTGAAGCGAGGAGTTGGTGCAGGAGCCGATGCACACCTGATCCACCCGGGTGCCCTTGAGCGAGGACACGGTGACCACCTTGTCGGGGCTGTGGGGGCAGGCGATCAGCGGCTCCAGCGCCGACAGATCGATGTGCAGCACCTTGTCGTAGACCGCATCCGGGTCGCTGGAGAGGGGGGTATAGTCCTCCTCGCGTCCCTCCGCCTTTAGGAATTCCCGGGTCACCGCATCCGACGGGAAGATGGAGGTGGTGGCGCCCAGCTCGGTGCCCATATTGGTGATGGTCGCCCGCTCCGGCACGGTGAGGGATTTTATTCCCTCGCCGCCCCATTCGATGATGTAGCCCACGCCGCCCTTGACGGACAGCTGGCGCAAAATTTCCAGACTCACATCCTTGGCGGTGACAAAGGGGCGCAGCCTGCCGGTCAGCTCCACCTTCATCATTTTCGGCATGGTGATGTAATAGGCGCCGCCGCCCATGGCCACCGCCACATCCAGCCCGCCGGCGCCCATGGCCAGCATACCGATGCCGCCCCCGGTGGGGGTGTGGCTGTCGGAGCCGATGAGGGTCTTGCCGGGCTTACCGAACCGCTCCAGATGCACCTGATGGCAGATGCCGTTGCCTGGGCGGGAGAACCAGACGCCGTGCTTTTTCGCCACCGACTGGATATACCGGTGGTCGTCGGCATTCTCAAAGCCGGATTGCAGGGTGTTGTGGTCGATATACGCCACGCTGCGCTCGGTGCGCACCCGGGGGATGCCCATGGTTTCAAATTCCAGATACGCCATGGTGCCGGTGGCATCCTGTGTCAGCGTCTGGTCGATCTTCAGCGCCACCTCGCTGCCGGGGGTCATATCGCCGCTCAGGCAGTGTGCCTTTATGATTTTCTGTGCAATCGTCAGTCCCATACTACTCTCGTTCCCTTTCTTATCCCTCAAGGATGCTCTTGCGGGCGTTTTCGATGTGTCGGATCATCTGCTGCTCTGCCTCTTGGGCGTTGCCGGCGGCGATGGCCTCATAGATGGCGCGGTGCTCCCGCACCGACGCCTCTGCCCGGCTGCGCTTTTCCACCGAGGCGCGGCGGTATTTCTGCGCCTTGCGGTGAAGCGGCACCAGCACGTTTTGCAGCGTCAGGCTGCCGCAGCCGGCATAAATGGTTTCGTGAAATTCGTGATCCTGCCACTGCATATGATCGGAGTCCTCCTTGGCAGCGTAAAACTCCTGCAGCTCCAGCGCGTTTTTCAGCTTCTCTTTGTCCTCTGCGGACATCCGCTGGGCGGCGTAAAAGGCCGCCAATCCTTCCACCCGCACCCGGATATCCATGATATCCCGGATATCCTCCCGGGTGATGCCCTGCACGGTCAGCCCCTTGCCGGTCACCAGCAGGATGTGCTCCTGCTCCAGCCGCCGGATGGCCTCCCGGATGGGGGTACGGCTGACCCCCAGCTCCTCCGACAGACGCGCCTCGGTCAGCACCTCGCCGTAGGCGTATTTGCCGCTGAGAATGTCGTTCTCCAGCTTATCGAATACGCAATCCGCCAGGGATACGATCTTATGCTCGGTCATTGTTTTGCACCTCTTTCCTTACAGCCGTCCCAGTTTTCCGCCGGACAGCTCCTCGATCTTCATCTCCAGTTCCTCGGTGGACAGGGAGGTCTGCCGCCCGTTCTCATACTCGGCATCGATCCATTCCTTCATCGCCGCCACCAGCGGGCTGCGCTTATCCACCCGTTCCTCGTCGGTCAGCCCGTAGTTCTCGTTAATCCAATAGGCGATGCCCGCCAGACCGGAGGTCTTGCTCACCATCACCGAGGCCGGCCGGTTGAGGATCTTTCGGGTGTCGAAGATATTGTAGATCTCCTCGTCCTTCAGCAGCCCGTCGGCGTGGATGCCCGCTTTGGTCACGTTGAAATTCCGTCCCACAAAGGGGGTCATGGGCGGGATCCTGTAGCCCACCTCTTTTTTATAGTACCGGGCGATCTCGGTGATGACGGTGGGGTCCATACCGTCCAGCGACCCCCGCAGGGAGGCGTATTCCATCACCATCGCCTCCAGCGGCACGTTGCCGGTGCGCTCGCCGATGCCCAGCAGCGAGCAGTTGACGGCGCTGGCGCCGTACAGCCAGGCGGTGGAGGCGTTGGCCACTGCCTTATAGAAATCGTTGTGGCCGTGCCACTCCAGCATTTCGCTGGGCACGTCGGAATAATGCTGCAAGCCGTAGATGATACCCGGCACGCTGCGGGGCAGCGCCACCTCCGGATAGGGCACGCCGTAGCCCATGGTGTCGCAGGCGCGGATGCGCACCGGGATCTTCGCCTGCCGGCTCATTTCCATCAGCGCGTTGACAAAGGGCACCACAAAACCGTAGAAATCCGCCCGGGTGATGTCCTCCAGATGGCATCGGGGCATGACCCCCGCCTCAAAGGCGTCGTTCACTGCCGAGAGATACTGCTTCATGGCTTGTGCCCGGGTCATTTTCAGCTTTTTGAAGATGTGATAGTCAGAGCAGCTGACGAGGATACCGGTTTCCCGGATGCCCAGATCCTTCACCAGCTTGAAGTCCTCCCGATTCGCCCGGATCCAGGTGGTGATCTCCGGGAATTGCAGCCCCAGCTCCTGACATTTCTCCAGCGCCTGCCGGTCCTTATGACTGTATACGAACATCTCCGTCTGCCGGATGATGCCGTAGGGACCGCCCAGCCGGGACATGAGCTTATACAGCTCCACGATCTGCTCCACGGTGTAGGGCTCGATGGATTGCTGCCCGTCCCGGAAGGTGGTGTCGGTGATCCAGATCTCCTCCGGCATCCCGATGGGCACCCGCCGGTGGTTGAAGGCGATTTTCGGCACCGTATCGTAGCTGTAAATGTCCCGATAGAGCATCGGCTCCGGCACATCCTGCAAGGAGTATTTGTAGGTTTCCTCCTCCAGAAGATTGGTGTGGTTGGATAGTTCCAGCATAGCGGCCTCCTTTGGGTGACAGGTGGTATGCGCACATTTTCGTGTGCGTGTATGAATGTATACAATCATACACGCAATGTGGAAGCTTGTCAAGAGAGAACAGTACAGTTTTTTCTCTTTTTTCGGGCATATCGTACAAGCCGGTTTCAATGGCTTGGCGCGGCGACTGCGGCGCGGGCAGGCGAAACCGCAGAGGACGGCGCGTAAAGCCGCGGCGGACGACGGGCAGAACCACCGCAGAGGGTGCGCAGGATCCCGGCGAGGGCAGTCCGTGCCATATGTCTTTGTTGCTGCGGCGACCCTGTGCGCCCGGGTGCGAGACCGCGCGCCACGTGCCCGGGCGAAACCACGGTGAGCGGCAGAGGATGCGTATGCCGCTCTCGCGCTGCCGCGCCCACGCCACCCACGCGGCAGCGCGTCCGCGTATGGGGACACGATCCCGTATATCCGAACGGCTTACCCCGCTCATACGGAGGGTGTGCGGGGTTTATTCGGAAGATCGTCCAACTATTGTACAGCGAACTCTATGGGGGAAAGGCAACGGAGAGGCCCCATAGGCAGCGAAGATGGACGGCGAGCGGCTTCTGGAAGTTGTTCAGAGAATAAAACGACGGCAAAAAAATCCGGTTTTCCCCTTGCGGCGGAACCGGATCCGGGGTATAATAGCAGGATAACAGTTTACCGCAAGGAGAGACGGCTATGCCCTTTTATCCGCTCAAAAAAATCAAAGCACTGGCCGAAAGCAGCTCGGTGTATCTGCGGGGGGTCCACGGCTACAACGCCGGATGGGTGCGCGCCTTTACGGAGAGCGTCAGCCCCTTTTATCCATGCTTTTTGACCGCCCGGGCGGTGGAGGAGGACGGAAAGTCCCACGCCGTCGAGGTGGGCTTCGACGAGCAGGGGGAGCTGGAATACTTCGCCTGCGACTGCGGGCAGTTCCATCCCCGGGAGGGCGCCTGCAAGCACGTCGTGGCCGTGCTGGTGCACAAATATTATCAGGATATGGTGACGCAGCTGCCCACTGCCGCCGCGCTGGAACGGATGCAGGAGCGGAGCACCGACCCGGCCGCCCGGCAGATGATCGACCGCTATATGGCGGAGGAGACCCGGCGGCAGCAGGCGGAGGGGGCAGCCGATCCGGTGGCGCTCACCCCCCTGCTGGTGCTGGACGGGGGACGCCCCGCCCTGCGGTTCATCATCGGCCGCGCCCGCCCCTATCTGCTGAAAAATCTCGCCCGTTTTGCCGAACGGATGCAGCAGGAGACCACCGCGGAATACGGCAAACAGCTGACCCTGTATCACCACCCGGACAGCTTTCTGCCGGAGAGTCGCCCGGTGCTGGACTTTTTGCTGGCGGAATGGAACGACCGGGGGACGGCGGGACTCGGCGGAACAGCGGCCGGAGAGCTGTCCCTGTCGGCGGCGGGGTTCGACCGGCTTTTCTCCCTCATGGAGGGCCGACCCCTCGCCCTGCGCACCGCCACCGGCGATCGGACGCTGCGGCTGGCCCGGGAGGACCCCCGCCTGCCCGTGACGCTTACCCGGGAGCGGGGCGGGATGCGGGTGTCCGGGGAGGATGTGACACCCATCTGCGGGCTGCGCACCCTCTATCTGCTGCGGGGGGGCTGTCTCATCCGCACCAGCGGCGACTATGGCCGCCGCATGACCGGGTTTCTGCAGGTGCTGCACCGGGCGCCGGAGGGATTCTTTGTATCCGGGGGCGAGTTGCCCGCTTTTTGCGCCGGGGTGTGGAAAACCATAGAGCCGTATATTCTCCCCGGGGGGGACGCCGACGCGCTGGAGCAATACCGTCCCCGGCCGCTGGAGGCCCGCATCTATCTGGACGCCCCGGAGCCGGGCTGCATCACCGCCCGGGTGGAATACCGTTATGGGGATACCGTCCTGCTGCCCTTTGCAGGCGCTGCCGCTCCCCGGCAGCTCTGGCAGGACCCGCTGGGGGAGGAGCGGGTCAAGGCGGCCGTCACCCGGCAATTCACCGCTCTGCAGCCGGAAACGGGACTGCTGGTTTTCCGCGGAGACGACGGGGCGCTGTTCCGCTTTCTCACCGAGGGAGTGGCGCAGCTGCGGCAGGTGGCGACGGTCTATGCCTCCGACCGGTATGACCGGATTTCCCCCGCCGCGCCGATGCGGCTGCAGGTGGGGGTGAGCCTGCTGGGGGATCTGCTGCAGGTGGAGCTGGATGCCGCCGACTGGGAGCCGGCGGACCTGACCGGTATTATGGAGGGCTACCGCCGCCACGAGAGCTATCATCGGCTGCGGGACGGGCGGTTTGTGGCGCTGGACGACCCGGCGCTGGCGGGATTGGCGGAGATGACCGACGGGCTGGCGCTCACCGACCGGGAATGGAGCAGCGGACGCGTCACCCTGCCCCGCTACCGGGCGCTGTATCTGGATGCGGTGCTGCAGGATCGGGAGGGGGTGTATCTGCGCCGGGATGCGGCGCTGCGGGAGCTGCTGTCCCGCAGCCGCTCCGCTACCGAAAACGAATACCCCCTCCCGGAGAGCCTGCGCTCGGTGCTGCGCCCTTATCAGCAGCATGGCTACCGCTGGCTGCGCACCATGGAGGAGCTGGGCTTCGGCGGCATTCTGGCGGATGACATGGGGCTGGGCAAGACCCTGCAGGTGATCGCCCTGCTGCTGGCGGCTAAGGAACAGGGCGGTGACCGCCGCCCCTCGCTGGTGGTCTGCCCTACCTCGCTGGTGCTGTCCTGGGAGCGGGAGATTCAGCGTTTTGCTCCGGCGCTGCGGACGCTGTGCATTGTGGGCGACGCCACCGCTCGGCAGGCGCTGCTGAAGCAGACAGCCGACTATGATGTGCTGCTCACCTCCTACGATATGCTCAAACGGGATGTGGCGCTGTACCGGGGGCTGGAGCTTCACTATCACATTCTGGATGAGGCGCAGTATATCAAAAACAGCTCCACCCAGAACGCCAAGGCGGTGAAAGCCATCCGCTCCGCCCAGCGGTTCGCCCTCACCGGCACCCCGGTGGAAAACCGGCTGTCGGAGCTGTGGAGTATTTTCGATTTTCTGATGCCGGGGCTGCTGTTTCGCTACAGCCGTTTCCGGGAGCGGTTTGAGACCCCCATCGTGCGACAGGGGGACGAACAGGCGCTGACACAGCTGTCCCGGATGACCGCCCCCTTTATCCTGCGGCGGCTCAAGCGGGATGTGCTCACCGAGCTGCCGGAGAAAACCGAGCGGCTGCTGCCCGCCACCATGGAGAATGCCCAGCGGCAGGTATATCGGGACACCATGCAGGAGCTGCGGCGGCAGCTGGAGGACAGCCGGGACGGGCGCTTCTCCGGGCAGAGCCGCATCACGGCGCTGGCGCTGCTCACCCGGCTGCGGCAGATCTGCTGCGACCCCCGGCTGTGCTGCGAGGGCTACACCGGTGAGAGCTGCAAGCTGGAGGCATGCATAGAACTGCTGAAGGAGGCTGCCGCCGGGGGGCATAAGGTGCTGCTGTTCTCCCAGTTCACTTCCATGCTGGCGCTGATCCGCCGGCGGCTGGAGGAGGAACAGATCGGCTGCTATGTGCTGCAGGGCTCCACCTCCAAGGAGCAGCGGGCGGCGCTGGTGGACGCCTTTAACCGGGACGACACCCCGGTGTTTCTCATATCCCTCAAGGCAGGGGGCACGGGGCTTAATCTCACCGGGGCGGATATGGTAATTCATTACGACCCCTGGTGGAACTTGTCCGCCCAGAACCAGGCCACCGACCGGGCGCACCGCATCGGGCAGAAGAACCCGGTGCAGGTGGTGCGGCTGGTGGTGCGGGACACGGTGGAGGAGAAGATTCTGCGGATGCAGGAGGATAAATGGCGGCTGGCGGAGGCGGTGGTCACCGCCGACGGTCCCTCCATCGCCTCCCTGTCGGCGGAGGAGCTGCTGACCCTGCTGGCGGATTAGAAAACCGTATATGAGAAAGACCGACCCGGCGGAGCGCTCCGCCGGGGGGTTATTTTCCGTTTTTCCGGTATATCTTCTCCCATGCGGCTGATCCCCACTGGAAATACAACAGTCCGTCCCGACATGATAGCCGAAACGGACTGTTTCTTGCAAGCAAAGCGGACTGCGACGAAAAATCGCAGTCCGCTTTATGCTCGGTATTCGGTTTGTCCCGGATCGGCCGTCACAGCCGGCAGGACACCACCTGATTTTCCTCCGCCGAGCGGAACGCCGCCTCGATGACCTGCAGCACCCGCATCATCTGGGGATGGGTCACCAGCTGCGGCTCCTCCCCGGCGATGGCTTTGACGACGTTGCGGTAAAAATCGTGGACATCGGAATGGGGACGCTCCAGCGCATAGGTTTCGGTGGTCAGCCCGTCCCGGGGTGCCATGGTTTTGGTCAGCCCGGCGGCGGTCTCCACCGGCAGCACCTCGCTCTCATGCCAGTGGGTGCATTTCACCACCCGGCACGGCTCCCGCCAGTCGGAGATGAGCGCCGTGCCCTTTTCCGCCCGGAGATAGAACCGGGGCATGGCGATGAAATTATAGGTGCCCACCTCCACATAGGCGGTCTTGCCATCCTCAAAGGTCATATCCAGCCGGAAGCCGTCGTCCACCTCTTGGTTGGTGATATGGTCGAACCGGCAGTCGATGGCGGTCACCGGCTGGGGGAACAGCTGCAGAATCTGGTCGATGAGATGCACGCCCCAGTCATACAGCATGCCGCCGCCGTATTGCTTGATACCCCGCCAGTCGCTGGGGATGCCCCGGGAGCCGTGGATGCGGCTTTCAATGCGGATAAAATCTCCCAGCTCGCCGGTCTCCTTCAGGTGCTTCATGGCGAGAAAATCCACGTCCCAGCGGCGGTTCTGGTGGACGGTGAACAGCCTGCCCGCCTTGTCGGCGGCATCGAACATCCGCTGTAAGCTGGCGGTATCCAGCGTCACCGGCTTTTCGCTGATGACGTGCTTACCGGCCTCCAGCCCCCGGATGCAGACGCTCTCATGCTGGTCGTTGGGGATGGCCACCGTCAGCAGCTCTACGGCGGGGTCGGCCAGCACTTCCTCATAGCTGTTATAGGCGTGGATGCCCCGGCTCTCCGCCAGCTGCCGCTTTTCCGGCAGAATGTCGTAGATCCCGGCCAGCTCCACCACGTCGCTGTCCAGAGCGTGCTGCACATGCCAGCCGCCCATGCCGCCATAGCCGATCACGGCCAATTTGCATTTTTTCATAACTCTCGGTCGTCCTCTCTTTGGGTCGATTGGCTCAGGTCCACCAGGCGGCGGTGGGCTGCTCGGTGATCATCACGTCTTTCAGGAAAGCGATGGCCTTCTCCAGCCCCTGCTGTACGCTCATCAGCGCGTCCTCGTGCTCGATGCTCACCGACCGGTCATAGCCGATGAGCTGGAGGGTGGACATCATATCCTTCCAGAGCTTGGTATCGTTGCCGTAGCCGATGGTGCGGAACACCCAGCTGCGCTCCGCCACCAGCCCCAGATTTTTGGTATCCAGCACGCCGTTGATGCCGGCGTTGTGCTTGTCGATGATGGTATCCTTGGCATGGAAGTGGTAGACAGCCCCCTTGAGGGCTTTCAGCGCCTCCACCGGGTCGATGCCCTGCCAGATCAGATGGCTGGGATCAAAGTTGGCGCCCAGAATGGGGCCCACCGCCTCCCGCAGCCGCAGGCAGGTGGCGGGATTATACACGCAGAAGCCCGGGTGCATCTCAAAGGCGATGTGCTGCACCCCGCAGCTCTCGGCGATCTTCGCCGCCTCCTTCCAATAGGGGATCAGCACCTCGTTCCACTGGTAGTCGAGGATCTTCGGATAGTCGTCCGGCCAGGCGCAGGTGACCCAGTTGGGATAATGGCTGTCGGGGCTGTCGCCGGGGCAGCCGGAGAAGGTGACGATGGTGTCCACGCCCAGCTTCTGCGCCAGCTTGCAGGTGTTGACAAATACCCGGTGGTATTCCGCCGCCACCGCCTTGTCCGGGTGGACGGGGTTGCCGTGGCAGGACAGCGCCGAAATCTCCAGATCGTAGGTCTTGAGCAGCGCCTTCAGCTCGTCGATCTTCGTGTCGTCCGCCAGCAGCACATCGGGGTTGCAGTGATTGCCGTTGGTATACCCGCCGGTGCCCAGCTCCACCGTCTGGACCCCCAGGGAATGCAGGTACTTGAATGCTTCCTCCGTGGGCATGCCTTGCAGCGGGACGGTCAATACGCCCAGTTTCATATCCATCGCTCCTTTATCGCTGAATTGATCACTTTCTGATTGTCATTATACCGCTTTCCCGCCAATTTGCAATAGCCCTTTTTCGGCGGTTTATAAACTATCTTACTTTTTTGCCGCTCTGCGGGGGCGGCGCAGCTTTGTTGCGGCGGCTCCCATCCGGGTCTCTGCCGAAAACCGGCCAGCCATATATGCGACAAGGGAGGCCGCCCATTCGGGCAGCCTCCCTCCTGCGTGATACCGGAAAAGAGCGGTTGACAAAGCGGAGCACCGGCGCTTTTTTTGTGAAAGAGTGCGGGCGTCGGTACGCCGTACATCCCTCTCAGCCGAAACGGCCGGTGATGTAGTTTTCGGTGCGGGGATCGGTCGGATGCTCGAAGATCTGTTTGGTCTCGCCGCTCTCCACCAGCTCTCCCAGCAGGAAAAACGCCGTCTGGTCGGAAATGCGGGCGGCCTGCTGCATATTGTGGGTCACGATGACGATGGTGTAGTGCTGCTTCAGCTCCATGGCCAGCTCCTCGATCTTCGCCGTGGAGATGGGGTCCAGCGCGCTGGTGGGCTCATCCATCAGCAGCACATCCGGCTCCACCGCCAGCGCCCGGGCGATGCACAGCCGCTGCTGCTGTCCCCCGGACAGACCCAGGGCGTTTTTGCGCAGCCGGTCCTTTACCTCATCCCAGATGGCGGCATCCCGCAGCGACCGCTCCACGATCTCATCCAGCCGCCCTCTCTGGCGGATGCCGTGGGTGCGGGGGCCGTAGGCAATGTTGTCGTAGATGCTCATGGGAAAGGGATTGGGCTTCTGGAACACCATGCCCACCTGCCGCCGCAGCTCGCTGACATTGGTGGCGGGGTCGTAGATGTTTTCGCCCCGGTATTCTACCGTGCCGGTGATCTTGACCCCCTCCACCAGATCGTTCATCCGGTCAAGGGTCTTGAGAAAGGTGGACTTGCCGCAGCCGGAGGGGCCGATGAGGGCGGTGATGCTCCGGGCGGGGATATCCAGCCGGATATTTTTCAGCGCTTGATGGCTGCCGTACCACAGGCACAGATCGTTGACGGAAAATACAGTATTCATAACGCTTTCTTCCTTTTGAAACAGCGGGCGGTCAGCTCCGCCGCCAGATTGATAAGCAGGGTCAGCACCATGAGGATGGCGGCGATGGCAAAGGCCACGTCAAACTCTCCCCGCTCCTTGGCATACACGTACAGCGCCACCGTCAGGGTGGATCCGGCGGTGCTGCCGGACAGCCAAACGAGAAATCCGTGCAGCTCATGGGCGAACCCGGCGGTGAACAGCAGCGCCGCCGACTCGCCCAGAATGCGTCCCACCGACAGGATGCAGCCGGTGATCACGCCGTCCACGCAGCCGGGCAGCACCACGGTGAAGATCACCCGGGATTTCCCGGCGCCCAGCCCGAATGCCCCCTCCCGATAGCTCTGTGGGACGGTTTTCAGGCTCTCCTGGGTGGTACGCAGGATGGTGGGCAGATTCATGATCACCAGCGTCATGGCGCCCGCCTGCAGGGAGGTCTGCATCCCGCAGAACTGGCAGAAGAACAGCATACCCACCAGACCGTAGATGATGGAGGGGATACCGGACAGGGTTTCGGTAGCCATTTCGATCAGTCGTACCAGCCGACGGTTGGCGGCGTATTCCGTCAGGTAGACGGCCGCTCCCACCCCCAGCGGCACCACATACAGCAGCGTGGCGAGAATGATAAACAGGGTGTTGAGAATGTCCGGCAATATACCGATCGTATCGCTCAGATAGCTGGGGGCGGTGGACAGCAGCGCCCAGGTCACGTGGGGCAGCCCCCGGATGAGCACAAACAGGATGAGAAACAGCACCAGTCCGCCGGTGAGGGCGGCGGAGACCGCCATCAGACCTTTCATTCCTGCGGCATACAGCCGACGGCGCAACGGTAATTTTTCGTCGTGCATGGCAATGATCCTTTCTTTTGCTGCGGAGCCGAACGGCGCCGCTCCGCCGCACCCTTGCGGAGCGCGGGGAGCGAAAGCCGCCGACCGCTTATTTTCCCCCGCATTTCAAAAAGAGGTTGAGGGCGGCGTTGATGAGCAGAATGAACAGGAACAGCACCAGGGCGATGGAAAACAGCGCCTGCTGCTGCAAGCCGCCGGAATAGGCCATTTCGCTGGCGACGGCGGTGGTCAGAAACCGGACGCTCTGGAACAGCCCCGGCATATTGGGAGCGTTGCCGGAGACCATCATCACCGCCATGGCCTCGCCGATGGCGCGCCCCACCCCCAGCACCACAGCGGCCACGATGCCGCTGCGGGCGGCCGGAACGGACACCCGAAAGCAGGTCTCCACCGTGGTGGCACCCAGTGCCAGAGAGGCATCCTCATATTCCGGCGGCACCGCCTCCAGCGCCGTCACCGACACCTTGATGATGGAGGGGAGGATCATAATGGCCAGCACGATGATGGCCGCCAGCAGGCTGGCGCCGTCGGGGATGTGAAACAGCTTGCGGATTCCCGGCACCAGCACCAGCATACCCACCAGACCGTACACCACCGAGGGGACGCCCGCCAGCAGGCTCACGGCAGTCTGCATCACGGCCTTCACCTTGGGGGGCGCCAGCTTCGCCAGATACACGGCGGTGAAAAAACCGATGGGCACCCCCAGAAGAATGGCGCCTGCCGTGCCGTAGACGCTGGTGAGGATAAAGGGTAAGATCCCGTACCGGGGCGTGGCGGCGGTGGAGGCCCATTCCCGCCCGAACAGGAAGGGGATCAAGCCGATCTTTCGGATGGCGGGGATGCCGGAGATCACCAGATAGACGGTGATGAGCAGCACACAGCCCACCGTGATCAGACCCAGCAGAAGAAATATCCCGTGCACCACCGTTTCCAGTATCTCCCGGATTTTTTTATTTCCTTTCATAAGCCCTCCTATCGGCAAAAAACGGCCGTTCCTGCCGACCGTTTTTGCCCGGATGCGTATTCCTCCGTCCGCTGTCGCGGGTCAGTGGACCGCCACGGCGCCCGCCTTGCCGATGAGATCGGCCACTTCCGCCGAGGTGGCGTAGTCGAAGAAGGCCTGCGCCACCGGGGAGAGGGTCTTGCCCGCTACCGTCACCAGCACGAAGGGACGCTGGATCACATAGCTGCCGTCCTTGACGGTGGCCTCGCTGGCGGTGACTCCGTTGACGGTGACGGCCTTGACCGTATCCTTGACGGAGGCGAGAGAGGCGTAGCCGATGGCGGCGGGGTTCTGGGACACGGTGGCGATCACGTCGCCGGTGGAGGTCAGCTCCTGCCGGTACTGGCAGGCATCCTTCGTTTTGGTGATGGATTCAAAGCCGTCCCGGGTGCCGCTGGCAGCCTCCCGGCCGATCACCACGATGGCTGCATCGCTGCCGCCCACATCCTTCCAGTTGGTGATCTTGCCGGTGTAGATGTCCGCGATCTGCTCCAGCGTCAGGTTGGCGACGGGGTTATCGTTGTTCACGATGATGGCGATACCGTCCAGCGCCACCGTCGTTTCCTGCAGGCCCTCGGCCTTTTCCTCGTCCTTCAGGCTGCGGCTGGACAGGCCGATGTCGCAGGTGCCCTCCTTGACCGCCTTGATGCCCGCGCCGGAGCCGGTGGGGTTATAGGTGAAGCCTACGCCGTTGTGCGCCGCCTTAAAGCTCTCGCCCAGCGCCCCGATGACCTTTTCCATGGAGGTGGAGCCGTCGGTGGCGACGGTGCCGGTCAGCGCCGCCGAGGTGTCGTCGCCGGTCTTTGCCGGCTCCTTGCTGCCGCAGCCGGTCAGCACCCCTGCCAGCAGGCAGCCCACTGCCAATACACTACCGATGATCTTCTTGTTCATCATTTTTTCCTCGCTTTCCATTCTTCAAATGCAGTACCGGGAGCCGCAGCACTTTTTTCTTCTTCGTTCCGGTTTTCCGCTCCCTACGCCCATAGAATACCGCGCCAGTGTAAAGAGAAAAACGGCGCTACTGTAAAATCCACGTCAAATTCTCCGGGAAAGAAAATCCGAAAAACCTATTGACAAATCTTCCCGGGTCGTATATACTGTCTTTGGTTAGCAGATGCTAACCGCTAATGTGCACGATGGTGCTCCGGCGCCGTCCTTTTTTTGGGAGCGGAAGTTAGCGTATGCTAACCACAGAGCGTTTGGCAGCCGGCCTGCGCTCTGTGCCGGAGTTACGTGCATGAAAAAACCGACCCGTCACCGGGCAAGAATGCATCTGCGGCGGATATACTGATACTGTACAGAGCTGCGTCCGCCGTATTCAACGATAGGAGGAAACGACACCGTGTCTGAGAAATTGGTGATCCGGCATTGCTCGCCGACGCTGGCGGGTCTGAAAACCGGCAGTCTGTTCAACTGCCCCTATACGACGGAGCGGGAGCTGACGGACGGCGTGCGCCAGCTGAACCGAAGGCTGGTGCCCAGCGGTCTGCGGGTGTTGCCGATGCGGCGGCAGGCGGGCCGGGCACTCATTTATGTGTACCGGCCTGCCCGGCTGCGGCAGGATTTGGCCCAGCCGGAGGCGCAGCGTCTGCTGGCGGAACGGGGCTATCCCTGCGGCCAGCCGGAACGGTGCATCGCCCGCCTGATGCAGCGACTGCGGCAGACTGAGGAGTTTCCCCACGAGATCGGGCTGTTTCTCGGGTATCCGCCGGAGGATGTGGCGGGCTTTCTGGAGCACCGGCTGTGCAAATGCGTGGGCTGCTGGAAGGTCTACGGCGACGAGCAGGCGGCGCAGAAGCGGTTCGGCCAATTCCGCAAGTGCACAGACGTGTACCGCGAGCAGTGGCTGCGGGGCCGTCCCATCGAAAAGCTGGCTGTCAAGTATCCCTCCTGAGACGCAAAGCTCCGCCCACGGAGCACATCCGTGGGCGGAGCGGTACAGGTCTATGCGTCGCAGATTTATATATCCTGTTTCGAATATTCAGACGATTCGGCTGACACAACGGCGGAGCCCCGGTCAGCGGTATCCATCCGTTCCGTCAGAGCTTTGGTGCCGTTCAGAAGCACAAAGCCCCACAAAAGGATCAGCAGCACCGCTTTCCACAGGGGCTTCAGATGCCGGGAGCGGGCGATGAGCACCGTCAGCGGAATGGGGAAGCAGAAGATCCACCCCACGATCCACCAGAACAGGTGCCGGGGACGCCGGGGTGTCACCTGTCGCAGCGCCATTCCCGCCAGAGCGGTGGCGATCTGTCCGGTGAGGATATCCCGCTGGTCGGCGGCCTCCTGCCGCCGGGCCTCCTGCTGCGCCCGGATGCGCCCTTTTTCAAAGGCATAGCCCGCCTGCTCATTTTCCTCCGGTGAGGCGGCAGGCGGCTCATCCCGGTCGATGTGCACCGCAGAATCGCAATAGGGGCATTTCACCTGCCGGTCGGTGTCCGTGATTTCCAGTGGGCCGCCGCAGTGGGGGCAGTTCATTCCCTTGAGCTCCATCGTGATCCTCCTTACTCCGCAACGGTACGGTCTCCCTGCCAGTATACCACAACCGCCGCCGGATGGCAACGGGAAGACGGCAAATATCCCGGAGGATTTTCGGGTCCATCCGCCGACAGGTGTATCCGCATCCCGGCACGCCGGGACTCGCGTACATATACAGAAATATTTTATACGCAGAAGCAGCGCAGAAAGGATGAGTGTACAATGAGTACAGTAGCAGTTGTTTATTGGAGCGGCACCGGAAACACGGAAATGATGGCGCAGGCGGTGGCCGCCGGCGCACAGGAGGCGGGCGCGGCGGTGACGCTGTGCACGGCGGCGGAATTCGATGCCGGTCTGCTGGGGCGGTTTGCGGCGGTGGCATTCGGCTGTCCCGCCATGGGGGCCGAAGAGCTGGAGGAGACGGAATTTGCTCCTCTGTTCGCCGCCTGCGAAGGGGCACTGGCAGGCAAAAAGCTGGGGCTGTTCGGCTCTTACGGCTGGGGAGACGGTGAATGGATGCGCATCTGGGAGGAAACCTGCCGGGGAGACGGCGCGCAGCTGGCGGCGGAGCCGGTGATCTGTCAGGAAGTCCCCGAGGAGGACGCGCTGACGGCCTGCCGGGCACTGGGCGCGGCGCTGGCGGGATAAGCCTGCAACAAAGAGCGAAACCGGAGGGCGGCATTGCACCGAAAGGGTACGATGCCGCCCTCCGGTTCTTTGACTCCGCCGCCGCAACGCGGTCGCCGTCTCTGGCCGGAAAACCGGGAAAATCGAAAAAACGGGAAAAATTCAAAAAACGGTTGTGTTGTCCGGCGGGTTGTGCTACAATAAGGTATGTTTTCGGGCGAGAAAGGCCGTCTCCGCCGGGAGGACGGCAGCCGAATGCAGAAAGGGTGTAGTTTCTATGGTAAAAGCAATTGTGGGCGCCAACTGGGGCGACGAGGGCAAGGGCAAGATCACGGATATGTTTGCCCAGCAGGCGGATATCGTCGTCCGGTTTCAGGGCGGCGCCAATGCGGGACATACCATCATCAACGAGCACGGCCGGTTCGCGCTCCATCTGATGCCCAGCGGCGTGTGCTATGACAACGTGACCTGCATCATCGGCAACGGCGTGGCGCTGGATGTGGAGAAATTCTGCAAAGAGCTGGCGGATGTGCAGGCGGCGGGGCTGAACCCCCATCTGCTGGTGTCCGACCGGGTGCAGCTGCTGATGCCTTACCATATTCTGCTGGACACCTATGAGGAGGAGCGGCTGGGCAAAAATGCCTACGGCTCCACCAAAAGCGGCATCGCCCCCTTCTTCAGCGATAAATTTGCCAAGCGGGGCATTCAGGTCAACGAGCTGTTTGACGAGGAGGCGCTGCGGGAGAAGATTCATAACATCTGCGAGCTGAAAAACCTCACGCTGCAATATGTCTACCACAAGCCGCTGCTGGATGAGGAGGAGCTGTTCGCCACCTGTATGCGGTATAAGGAGCAGATCGCACCCTTTGTCTGCGACACCCACGCCTTTATTCGGCAGGCGCTGAAGGATAATAAGAATATCCTGCTGGAGGGACAGCTGGGCACCATGAAGGACCCCGATTTCGGCATCTATCCCATGGTGACCTCCTCCTCCACCCTGGCGGGCTACGGCTGCGTGGGCGCCGGCATTCCGCCCATGGCCTTTGAGGACATCATCGCCGTCACCAAGGCGTATTCCTCCGCCGTGGGCGCCGGCGAGTTCGTCAGTGAAATTCTCGACCCCGACAAGGCCCAGGAGCTGCGCATCCACGGGGGCGATAAGGGCGAATTCGGCGCCACCACCGGCCGCCCCCGCCGGGTAGGCTGGTACGATTGTGTTGCCTCCCGCTACGGTGTGGAGTGTCAGGGCGCCACCAAGATCGTTATGACGGCGCTGGATTGCCTGTCCTATCTGGAGGAGATTCCGGTGTGTGTGGGCTATGAGATCGACGGCGAAGTGACCCGGGATTTTCCCACCACCAATCGGCTAAAGAAAGCAAAGCCGGTGCTGAAAATGCTCAAGGGCTGGCACTGCGACATCCGGGGCATCCGGAAGTTCGAGGAGCTGCCGGCGGAAGCGCAGGCGTATGTGGAGTTTATCGAGAACGAGCTGGGACACCATATTGATATGGTCTCCAACGGCCCGGAGCGGGAAGCCATCATCAAGCGCTGATCCGGCGGAGCGGCGGTGCGGCCGCACAATCCCATCACAATATTCCCTGACGGAAGGAGCGCCTGCGCAGTCAAACGGGCGGCCGTCGAGGGCTAAACGGAGGTTCATCCTATGGAAAAAATTCTGGTACTGGACTTCGGCGGACAGTATAATCAGCTGATCGCCCGCCGGGTGCGGGATCATCGGGTATATGCGGAGATTTTGCCCTACACCACCCCCATCGATGAAATCCGGGCGGCGGGATATAAGGGTATTATCTTCACCGGCGGCCCCAATTCCGTGTTTGATCCGGCGTCCCCCCATTACGACCCGGCGATCCTGTCGCTGGGGGTGCCGGTTCTGGGCATCTGCTACGGCTGCCAGCTGACCGCCTGGATGGCGGGGGGTGTGGTGGAGACCGCCGAGCAGTCGGAATACGGCCCCATCACCCTCCATGTGGAGGACGACACCTCCCCGCTGTTTGCGGATGTGCCGGCGGACAGCGTGGTGTGGATGAGCCATACCGACCGGGTGGTGAAGGAGCCGGTGGGCTTTTCCGTGACCGCCTCCACGGCGGCTTGCCCGGTGGCGGCGATGGAGAACCGCAATAAGCGGCTGTATGCCGTCCAGTTCCACCCGGAGGTCACCCATAGCCAGTATGGCGATAAGGTGCTGGAGAATTTCCTGTACCGGGTGTGCGGATGCAGCGGCGATTGGCAGATGGAGACCTTCATCGACGATACCGTTGCCCGTCTGCGGGAGCAGATCGGGGATAAGCCGGTGATTCTCGGCTTGTCCGGCGGGGTGGATTCCTCCGTGGCGGCGGCACTGCTCAGCCGCGCGGTGGGGAAGCAGCTTACCTGCGTGTTTGTGGATCAGGGGCTGATGCGCAAGAACGAGGGGGATTTCGTGGAGCAGACCTTCACCTCCCTCTTTGATATGAATTTCGTCCGGGTGAACTGCCAGCAGCATTTTCTGCAGGCGCTCAAGGGCGTCACCGACCCGGAACAGAAGCGGCATATCATCGGCACGGAGTTTTATAAGGTGTTCTGGGATGAGATCCGCAAGCAGAACGAAAAGGGATTTTTTGCGCAGGGGACGATCTATCCCGATTGCATCGAGTCCGGCAAGGGAGATGCCGACAAGATCAAGACCCATCACAACAAGGTGAAAATGCCGGAGGATGTGGAGTTTCTCGGCGTAGTGGAGCCGCTGTGCGACCTGTTTAAGGACGAGGTGCGCCGGGTGGGCGAAAAGCTGGGGATCCCCCACGAGCTGGTGTGGCGGCAGCCGTTCCCCGGCCCCGGTCTGGGCGTGCGGATCATCGGCGAGATCACGGCGGAAAAGATCGAAATTCTGCAAAACGCCGATTGGGTGCTGCGGGACGAGATGCAGAAGAACGGCTATGAGAAAAATCTGGCGCAGTTTTTCTGCGTGCTGCCCGGGGTCAGCACGGTGGGCGTGATGGGCGATCATCGCACCTACGATCATCTGGTGGCGATCCGCGCCGTGACCACCGATGATTTTATGACCGCCGATTGGGCGAAGATCCCCTATGAGATCCTGGCGAAGGTCAGCAACCGCATCACCAACGAGGTGGCCCACGTCAATCGTGTGGTCTACGATATCACCACCAAGCCCCCGGCAACCGTTGAGTGGGAATGATCGCCACTTGCCCGCAAACCCAGTATTTTCAAGGGTTTGCGGGCTTCCTTTTTGCTCCGGGTACACGAAAGGTACACGAAACGCAACCGGCGGATATACGAAAAACCTACACAAAAGCCTCCAAACGGTCGGCAACTTCCCCGTGTTTCGTCGGGTACAGGTGGGAATAAATCTCCAAAGTTGTCGTCACGCTCTCATGCCCGAGGCGTTCGCTGATCAGCAGCGGTGCAAACTCAAGCTCGATCAGCAAGCTGGCGTGGCTGTGACGAAGATCGTGCACCCGTATCTCCCGGAGTCCGGTCTTCTTGCAGCCTCTTTCCATTTCGTGCTTCAGATAATGCTTCGTTACTTCGAACAGTCTGTCTGACGGATCGTAGCCGTACAATCGGCCGGCATAATCCTTTACCATATCGCAAACGAATTGCGGCAAGGTAATCTTGCGATTGCTTTTGGGCGTCTTCGGGTCGAGGAGCAGGTCCTCGCCGTCTACACGCGCATAGTTTTTTGTGATAGAGACCGTCCGTTCCTCAAAGTCGAAATCGTTCAGGGTCAGAGCCAGCATTTCGCCGGAGCGCATTCCTGTCCGGTAAAGCAGATTAAAGATGACCTTGGACTGCAGCTTATCACTGACGGCATCAATAAAAAACTTGAATTCCTCTGCCGTCCAGATCTGTTCCAATCCGGAGCGCTTTTTCCCGATGGTACCGCTTTTGTGCACCGGATTGCTGCCAAGGCCATAATACTTCACGGCAAAATTGAATATGGCAGACAGCGGACTGTTCCAATGTTCGCAGATAGGTGGGCTTGTAGTGCTTCGGGTCATTCAGCAGCTGCGTTTGCCAGCGGCGCACATTCATCGCCCGGTTATGGTTTCCCTCGTCACTTACAGGTAGGTGTTTTCGTAAAAAAATCGGCGGATACCTTGCCTGCCACAGTCAGCTTTCCGGCTTTCTCCGGCTCACGGTTGAGCCGTCTGATAATGCGGTATACCGTGCTGCGGGAAACACCGAGCAGCTCGGCAACAACCGTTGCTGTCAAGTGTCTTTTGCTCGTCTGTAATGCTGTCGGTTTGTATGCCGCCCTGTTTTCCTCCGCTATATCAGAACTTGATGACCTGATGGCAGCCAAGCTCACAGGTGCTGTCGTGCGCTATCCAGATGTCGAAGTCGCTCTCATCCATGATGTACTCGGCATACTCGTTGAAGTAGCCCAGCAGCTCACGGGTCAGCTCGACAGACACGGTCTTTTCCTCACCGGAAGCCAGCGTCACCTTGGCAAAGCCCTTCAGCTCCTTGACCGGACGCACACGGGTGGCCTTATGCCGGTGGATGTAGCACTGCACCGTTTCCGTGCCGGTGCGGTCGCCGGTGTTCTTCACCTTGACGGTGACGATCAGCTTGTCGCCGTCCGCCTGTACCGCCATATCGGAGTAGGCAAAGGTGGTGTAGGAGAGGCCGCAGCCGAAATTGTAGATCGGGAACAGCGGCGCATCCCGGTATTTGCAGGTCCACTCGCTCTCGGTCGTGGGACGACCGGTGTTCGGGTGGTTATAATACACCGGCCACTGTCCGGTATAATACGGCACGGTGGTGGTCAGACGGCCGACTACATCGTAGTCGCCGAACAGCACATCACAGATGGCGTCACCGGCTGCGATACCCAGATGCCACGCCTCGACCAGCGCATCACAATTCGGCACCACATCGGCCAGCGCCATCGGGCGGCCGTTGAACATCATGGCGATGACCCTTTTGCCCATCCTCTTCAGCTCTTTGAGCATCTCGATCTGATCGCCCTTGAATTCCAGCTTGCAGTTGGAGTGCGCCTC
>CAKUAQ010000032.1 GCA_934636435.1 uncultured Eubacteriales bacterium | reverse complement strand
ACCGGGATATTGGGCACCGCCGGCAGCCGGTCGCACAGCTCCCGGTAAATGTCGTTGTAGCCCAAGCCGTTGTTTTTTACAAACAGATCCATGTCGTTGTCCAGCGGCATCTGCTTCGGCAATCCGGCGAAACCCTCGAAAATCTTCGAGGTCAGATAGGTGGTGATCTCCTTGTAGGGCAGGTAGGCGTTGGATGTGCCCAGGATACAATAGTTGTAAGTTGCACCGTGACTGCGCCTCATCAGCAGAGACCGGTGGTAAATTCCAGCAGTGACAAAAGACTTGACGGTATATACCAAGCCGTACTCATTCACAAACGGCTTGATCACATACTCCAGCACATAGTCTGCTACCGTATGCATGGCGCAGTTGTAGGCATTGGACGCGATATGCCCCTCGGAATCAGTCGCCGTGATCAGATGCGCCAGTATCACCGGAGGAGCCGACGTTTTCACCGTGAACCCGTCGTACTGCTGATCCCATTCGCCGCCGTTATTGTCATAATTCATGCAATAGTCCAATTCCTTCATGGAGGCGAAACCGTTGATGGGCACATACTCCGTCGGATGGTTGGCCATATTCACATCCGGCAGGAAGAAATAGCCGCAGGTATACGCCTGTCCGGCCAGCCCCATCTGGTTGAGGACGTGCTGCACGATGTAGCACACATCCAGGAATGTACCGGCACCGGTGCCGCCCGCCAGACCGGTGAAAATATGGATATTCAGGCTGGGGCTGCCGCTCAGATCTTTCCGCGCCTCAGTGATGATATTGGTCAGCTTTTCCACCAGCGTTTTCGAGCTGCGGATCAGCAGCAGCCGTCCGATCTGCCGCACGCCGCCGGCGCCGGCCTCGGCAGACTGGATGGAAATACCGCTCCCGTCCCCCTGCGTATTCTCGGTCTTGAGCCAATTGAGGGAGGCGTTCTGCGCCAGAATATGCGCCTGAGACAGCAGACCGTCGATATCCGGACAGCTGATGTTGAAAAATTCCGTGCTGGAATCCAGCGTATCAATGGAGCCGGCGTCGCCCAGACTGGACTTGTCGGTATCAATCGCCAGATATTTGATGTGCCGATACCGGGCAATGGGGGATTTCGGATCGTCCGGCCTTACCCGTGTATAGATCTCCCTTTTCAGAGTGCGCAGGCAGGAAATACCCGTGCCGCCCAGTCCGATCGCGATGGTGGCGCAGTTATCCTGCTCCGCCTGCTGGTCGAACGAAATGATGCCGCCGCCGGCAGAAATGAGTAGCTTATTGTACATATTCTCCCCCCTCTTGTACACAATTTTGCTCCCTCAATATAAGGATTAGAAATTGTTATTCAACATGCTTTCAAACCGCACGCGAATTCCCTGGGCATAATCCTCCGTGGGCGAGATGCGGACATCCATACTGCTCTCAATGCGGAATTTTTTGGCCCTCATACCGGTATAGTCGTTGTATACGGGCTTTTTGGACTTGAAGATCACATAATTCTTACCGGTGGCCTGGAAGTGTGCATCCTTACCCAGACCGGTCTGCCCGATCTGCAGAGAGCTGATCTTCAGCTGACCCCGATTCTTCTGGCGGGTCGTGCAATCATGGGGCGGCGCCAGATTCTCCACCTCAAAGGTACCCATGAACAGCCGAACGATCCGAGACCGTGCCACAAGCAGCAGGATGATCACCACCAGCAGACCGCCGCCGAAAATGAGGATCGCAGCCAGCACGCCGATATTGGTGGAGGTGACCCGCACGGTAAACGTGCAGAACGCCCCCATGGAATCGTAGGCCTCCACCTCAAAGGAGCCCTTCGATACACTGAAATTCCGAATGGTCAGATCGGAGCCGTCCAGCGTATAATCCTCATCCAGCCAGGAGGAGGATTTGATGCGGTACTGCAGCGTCGCATCCTCGGCATCCCGGGCGGCGCCGTCCAAACTGACCGTCGCATTGGTCTTGATCAGAAACGGCCAGATATTGATGTGCTTTTTGATCACATCCTTCACGGCCTTGGGGGGCGTATTGCCCACATTGAGGGTGAACCGCTCCGACTCGTCATACAGCTCGGCATTCTCCACCGAAAGAACAGCATAATAGGTGCCGTAATTCTCGGGGGTGAAGGACAGCCGATAACCGTCGGCATCCGCCGTTTCGCAGCTCTGCTCCTGTATCTGCTGACCGGTATAGTCGAACACCTTCAGAGTCGCCTTATATCCCGCATAGCGGGAGGTATCGGTAATGCGCGTATCGCCCTCCCGGATGTGCACCAAAAAGTCGATGGGCTCGCCCTTGATATAGGAATCGCCCGCGTTGACCAGCTCCGCGTCGATCTTCAAATTGGAATTATAGATCTTAAAAATCTTGATGGTCGATCCGGGCTGAGCGTTGACCGCCAGATTCCAGAGGCCCTTGACCGGATTCGGAATCTTGATGAGGGTGAAAGAATTGCCCGTATACTGCATATCCCGCAGCTCACCGTCCGGGATAGCCGTCTTGTCCGGCCGGGTCACGGAGCAGGCGGTCACCTCTCCGAATATGACAATATTGACCTCCTCCACACCCAGATCCGCCACTTCAAAGCCCCGGGAAATCAACCCATCCGCCGGGACCTTCTCGTCCACCAGCTTAATGCTCTGGGTGGCGTAGATCATCTGATAATACAGATCGAACACACTCTGCAGGTCGCCCGCATCGGATACCTCGCGGAATTCGCCGCCGGTAGCATTGGCAATTTGCTTCATCTCGTTGGAGTTGGCGGCGTGATTCTTATTAAGGGAGATGGTGTAAACCTTGATCCCCTCCTGGCGGGCGGTTTCCATGGCCGTTTCCTTATCGGCGATGGATTTTTTCGTCTGTTCGGCGGTCGCCATCTCGGTATTGCCGTCGGTCAACAGCAGAATGATCGAGGGAATATCCGGATTTCCTCCGGATGCGAGCAGGTCAATGGCCGCCTGCATTCCCCCACCGATATCCGTCCATCCGCTGAACGGCTGCTCTCGCAGATCGTCGGTAAAGGCTTTCTTCTCGCTCATGCTGTTCAGCTCGGCCAAGGGCTTTTGGGACACGACCCCATCCCCGAACATCACACTGCCCACATAGTTTCCGCCCTGCGCCGAAAGACTGACAAACAGGTCGATCGCATCAAACCGCAGCTTATCCGGGTCGGTCCCCTTCATCGAACCGCTGGCGTCGGTAACGAACACCACGTTATACCGATTCAGCTTCGGCTCGCGGGATCCCGTATCCGCAAAAGCCGTGAACGCCATAGACAGCAGCAGGCTCAAAGCAAGTACACCACTAATAAGTTTCTTCATAACCAACACTTTCCATCCTCTTATTCTTTGATTTTTACCGTACCGAATGCCTCGTGTATATCCGTTCCCGCGTCATACCTCCCGAGAGGCCGTGCGCGGGGTTACCCCCTACCGATAAAGCAGTTCCTCGCGCGGATCGTTACGCTCCGCGATCGAATTCAGCCACCTCCGCACGATCTCGATCTGAAAATCCGCATACGACCGGGAACCGAAAACCATATAATTGGTCATTGCCGCCATACATGAATACATATACGGCTTCACCTCCTCCGGCTTGCATCCCAATTTGGCGGCGAACTTTTTCACCGTGCTCTCGTTTCGCTTTTTCAGCTTATCCAGCGGTTCCTGTAATGCGCCATGATAAGTCGGCGAGGTATACGCCTGCACGATGAACCGCATGGTGGGTGCCATCTCGTCCGCATGCCGATAGAGATTCCGCATCATCCGCTCCGGCACGTCCGCATCCTCCAGAGCGGCCATGATCATGTTCGATTCGATACGCAGCATCGCCTCCTCCACACAGGCAATCACCGCTTCGTTCCTGGATTTGAAATAATAGTACAGTCCGGCGTTTTGCAGCTTCAAAGAACCGCTCAGATCTCTGGTGGAGGTCTCCGCCAAGCCTTTGGAAACAAACAGCTTCAAGCAGCTGTCGATCACTTCTTCCCGTCTCTCCCGTTCCATACTGTATCACCTGCCCTTTCACGGCCGCACATGCTTTACATCGGAGATGTCGCAATCAAGCGCTTGCTTGATTGCTGTCCAAAAAAAACTTGTGCAGAACATCGCGTTCCGTACAAGAAATCTTGCGTCTACCAATTTTTAAGGATTATAGCATATTTCGACGTCTCCTGTCAAGAGATTTCGGGGAGTTTCTTGAAGAATCTGTTCATTTTGTTATTTTTCTGTTCCTGTGCTGCAATTTCCATGGCGATTGAGTCCTTTCGTAAGGGTTTGTTGCGGTGCCTCTATTCTAACGAACGCAACCGCCTTTTTCTATACCCTTTGATCTCACATCAACCGTAACGCTACACTCTGTCGAAAAAGGCGGTTTTTCGACTTTTCATAAAGAGCGGAGGGGTCAGGCAAAGATTGCCTGACCCCTCCCGGGCAACCGATGGGCGACGAACGCCGCCGATCGTCAGATGCTTTACAGTATATGCAGATATTTCGGGTCTTTTAACACCACACCCGGCTGCTCTCGAATCATCCGGTCATCCTGAAAAGTGCAACCGTCAAACAGAATGCTGGACACCGTGAAATTCGCCACCGCGCCGCTCTTGGTCTCACAATTGAAATCAAACACATTGGAGGTGCCGGTCGGATGGGTGAAGCTGCAATTCCGATAGGTGATATTCTCCGGGATCGGTCCCTCCACCTCGCTGGTCAGTCCGGAATAATGGGTCCACATCTGCAACACATTCAGGGTACACTTCTCGATGGTGGCCTGCGCCCGGATGCGGAAGGTGCCGTCCAGCCGACAGTTGGTGATCGTCGTTTTCGGGCTGGCCATTTCCTTAAAATACAAGTACTCTCCCCCGTCCAGATCAAAAGACTTATCCAGACGGACCCGGATACTGCTGGTGGTCTGAGAGATGACCTCCACCACCTTGGCTTCCCCACAGCGGATGCCCTCGTCGGGATTCAGGATCACCGCTGTGTCCCCTTCCTCAATGCGGGCAAATCCGCCGCCGGCATAGTCCAGTCCGACGATCTTCAAATCGTTTTCCTCGCCGATCTCCGTGATCTGCGCCAAGGTGTTGGCGATATTGAAAATATCGTCATGGCTCCCGCCGAACACACACCGATCGAAATGCAGGCTCTCCCGGTTATCCTTGGCGTGTACCACATCGCGCCAGGCGACCGTGGGGCAGGCATCGGCATCCTTCGGCTCCAGCTTCACGTTGTTCCAATGGAGCTTCCCGAAATTACCGTTCACCTGAAACACAAACATGGATGCATTCCAAATGCGGATATCCTCATAGGTGACCTCGCCGGTGTTGTGCAGCACCTGAAACGCCACGCCGGAATGGGAATAGCCGGGGGTGGGCAGATACCAAACGGGGCCCACCTCCTGCGCCCCCGACATGGCGATCTCCACATGGGTATCGTCCAGTGCCGTGGCAGTCGTGCAGGGAATTTGCCCGCGCAGACCGTTGGCCTTCAGCGCAAAGGCGTCCCGCGTATACTCCGGTGTTTTCCGGGCGCACTCCGCAAACCACGCGGGCACGCGGAAGGTGACGCGGGAGCCCTCGCACTTCTCCGCAGTGGCCACACAAGCCACCGGGGTATCGTAATTGAAATTAAAACCCTTGACTACAATGTTTTCACTCTGGATCACCGACAGATACCCTTTGTCCGGCAGGCCGATGACCGTGGTGTTATTGCCGATCAGGGATACGTTCTGCGCCCCGGAAATCTGCATCAGGTTGGCGCTGCCGACGGCACAGGTTTTCAGCACATATTCCGTATTGGCCTCAAACCGCACCTCCGCCACCTTGCCGTAGTTCTTTTTGGTATAGGAGCAGGCGGTGGCGATGGCCTTATTCACGGCCGTGCTGTCATCGGTCTGCCCGTCGCCCTTTGCCCCGAAAGCGCGCACGGAAAACGCCTTGCCGCCGGCAATATCCCGGCCGAGGTTCAGCAGCTCCTCCTCCTCGGTCCTGAAATCGTCGTCGTCGAAGATCACATCGTCCACCAAAACGCCGTTACCGTTGCCGGGCGTGCTCGACCACGAATCGTCGTACCCCTCGCTCTCCGGTCCGGAATCCTCATCCGGTCCCGGCGTCGTATCCCCGATGATCTCCACATCGGAATAAATATCCGAATAAACATCCGGGGGATACTCAAGCACCTTCCGGCAGCCTGTCGCCATGGACATGAGGACCGCCAGCGCAAGGCACACAAGACCGCACGATTTGCGCTTGCTCATCTTCATCCCTCCTAAGACATAGATTTCTGAATCTGCAGATACCGGTCATACGCTTTTTGGTTCAGCGCGGTGATATCCTCGCTGCCCAGTGAATGGCAAACGCTCACATAGTTGTCCCAGAATACATTGATATCCACCGAGCTATTCAGGAATTTCACGGTCATTTCACGGACATACTCCACCAGCTTCTCGCTGTCGGCACCGGCAACCTCATCCGACCGACGGACAATGCTGGGATAAATATTCTTCGGCGCCGCTTTGATATACGCAGCCACCCGGTCCTTATCCGCCTGCAGAGATTTCCGCTCATCCTGGCTCAGATATTTGCTGTTGGTCTTGTCAATCAGGTTATAATACGCCGCGCTGGCATAGTTGGGCAGCGGATATCCAGGCGTCAGATCCGAATTCTTATACTTGGACTTATAGTAGTTTTCGGTCATGTAAATGGTGCCGTCGGATTTCACGCCCCAGTTGAAGCCCTGGGGCCCCTGCAAGGCGGTCAGAGTCCCCTCCAGCGAGTAGAAATAGTCCGCGAACCGTACGGCGATCTCCGGATACTTGCACGCCTTTGTCACCGTGAACCACTCGCCCCAGCAGTATTCCACACCGGTGATGGACCAGCAGGCCTTCTCCACGCTCTTATCCCGGAAAGTCGGCACAAACACATAATTATCCGCGCGGGCAGCGTCCATATAGGCATAGGCGTTATCCGCCACGAAAGCGCCCACCGTAACCGCCTTGGTATTGAGCTTCGCCTTAACGTCCTCGTCCCCGTTGGCAAACCAGTCGGGGTCAATGAGCCCGTTTTTATACAGTGTCCGATAATAGGTCAGCGCCGTATTGTAGTTCTGGGTGGTGAAATTGGAGCGCCACTTGCCGTTATCGTCGATGGAATACTCGCCCCAACCGCCGTATACCGCCAGACCGAAAGGTCCATACAGGCAACCGGGCAGGATGCCGGTGGAATTCCACGCCTGCAGCAGGAGAGGAATCTCGTCCTTTTTCCCGTTGCCGTTGGGATCGTTGTCCTTGAATGCCGTCAGCACCTTCATGAGACTGTTCGTGCTGGTGGGGACGCTGAGTTTGAGCGTATCCAACCAAGTTTTGTTGATATACAGACCCTGACTGACCTTCTCGCGGTTCGCCTCATTGAGCATGGGCAGCGAATAATAGTGTCCGTCCTCCGCAGTGATGGAATACTTCGCCTGCGCATTTTGCTTCAGCAGCCTCTGCACATTGGGTGCATAGTCCTTAATATAGTCGTCCAGCTGGACCAGCAAGCCCTGCTTGACATAGCTCCACTGCTCTCCGATGGAATACGGCGCCATGCCGATCATCATATCCGGCAGATTGCCGCTGGTATATGCCAGCAGTAGCTTCTGCTTCACCTCCGCCTGACCCACAAGCGTATAGTTGAGCTTGACATTCATCTTCTTGGCGAAAAACTCATTGATCTTCATGGTCTTGTAATTGGCCTGATTGGTGTAGTCCTTGATCATCACATTGAAGGTGACGGTCTTATCGGCGATGGGATACCCCGTGGAATAGCAATTATTTTTGAGGGTTGCTTTCTTGCCGGTGTTATTCAGGTCATTCACGTGCAGACCGTCATCCGTCTGGGTGTTGGTCTGCGGGGTGGATACGCTGCTGTCCAGCGGTTTGTTCTGGTTATTCCCGGAATCGCCGTTCGGTTCGCCGTCCGAATTTGTCCCGGCATCTGTGGATACAGAACTGCCGTTATCGTCGCTGAAGGAGCTGCTGCCGGGGCCGATGATCGGCTGATCCGAATGGCAGCTCATCACAACGGCAACGATCAGCACGGCCGCTAATACCGCAGATACGATCGACAACACAAGCTTCTTTTTCATTCTCAATTCTCCTTTTTAATATGTTGACGAAGATCAGCTTGCAATCACCCGGTTATCCCGCTCCTCTCTATACTCATCATGAATCTGGATTGGACGGATAAATAGAAAACGATTAGCGGAGCCACCACCAGCACCGTCGCGGCCATCACCACCGCATCGTTGAAGATCTCCGCCGAATGATTCAGCAGCTGGTCGCTGATGCTGTCATTGCTGATCATCCGATACAGTACAGGCAGCATCTGCGGCAGCAGAAACCGGGATTGTTCCTCAATATAGATCAGCGGCTCGGAGGTATCGTTCCAGTGCCACACCACCCCCAGCACCAGAGTGATCAGCGCCGACGATCGGGCGTTGGGTAGCGCAATGGAGAAAAAGGTGCGGATCGGACCGGCACCGTCCACGGCAGCAGCCTCCTCCAGCGCCTTGGGCAGGGACAGGAAAAACTGCCGGAAAATAAACACATAAAATGCGCCGCGCAGTCCAAATCCCACAAAAGAAGGAACAATGATGGGCAGATAGGAACCCACAAAGCCGATGCGACTGAAGAATATATACAGCGGAACGATGATCGTTTCCGTCGGGATGATGATCGCCAGCAGCAGCAGCGCAAGCCAAAAGCGCTTGAACCGGAAATTGAACCGGGCAAAGCCGTACCCCACAAAGGAGCAGGACAAAATGTGTCCCAGCACGCTCAGAAACACCACAAACACCGTGTTCAGCAGCCGCTCTTTATACTGTAACGCACGAAATGCGGTGGCGTAGTTTTCCCATCGGATCTCCGTCAAAATCCACTTGACGGAAATATCGTTCAGATCCGCCTGCGTCTTGAAGGAGGTGAAGATCATATACAGAAACGGATACAGAAATACAAACGCAAGTCCGATCAGCAGCGAATAGACAAACAGCCCGGTGATCCCTTTGAGCGAAGCTCTGCGGAGGCGGCTTTTGCTCCATCGGAATCGGTCATTTTGGTTTTTCATACAAATGCCTCCTCCCTCTTAATTCTCCGAAACATTGCGGATCGACGGGGTTAAGCAGGCATAGGCGACCGCCACAAACGCGATCACGACCGCAAAATAGATCCACCCCAGTGAGGCGGCATATTCAAACTGCGCATCCTTGAACATGACCTTGCTGATATACTCCATGATCTGACTGCCGGAATCGGCAAAGGAATCCACAATAGTATACACAACGGTGATCAGCAGCACCGGTGAAACCATCGGCAGCGTGATCTTCCAGAACATCTCCCACTCGGTAGCAGAATCAATCCTGGCAGATTCATACAGCGACGGCGATATGCTTTGCAGCCCCCCCAGGATCAACAGGATCTGCACGCCGGATTTCCACATCACCAGCGTAATGCTCGCCAGAAAGGTGGACACCGTCTCCACCGCACTCTGCCCCAGATAGAGCTGCACATCCGGCGTCAGCAACAGATTGCGCACCATCTCCATTGGTTCGCTGTTCACACCCTGCCCCAGCAGCTGCTCCATGACCGTGCCGGAGCCTAAAATGACCGGCAGAAAAAACACGGTGCGGAACAGGCCCCGCAAAGCGATCTTCTTGCTGAGCAGAATGCCCACGATCAGCGCAAACACGGTGATCAGCGGCAGACGCAGCAGCACTTTCTGAATCTCTTTCACCAAAAGCGGAAGAAAATCCACATCCTCCCGGAAGGCTTTCACGAAATTGCTCAGCCCTACCCAGTTCATCCGATAGTCAAGAACATTCTCCAACTCGGAAAAGGACAGCATCAGCGAGAAAACCACCGGGAAGATCAGCAGACCGACGGCCCCGAGGATCCAAGGGGAGATAAACAGATATCCGATTCGGCGGGTACGTTTTTCATAACTCAGTTTCATTTCGTCATCCCGCCTTCCGTGCGCGACCAAACACCATAATCCATCGGCTCGATCTGCCGACCGTCCACCTGCACCGCCTCATCGGCATAGTTGATACAGATCACAGCGCCGTTATCGTATTCCAGACGGGACAGCGTATCCGACAGGATCGTATGGCGGATCATGATTGCGCCGTCGATCACCCCCAGCCGGTCGGAAAACTCCCGGCTGACTGCGGCAATGGTCTGTCCCCACATGGAGTATTCGGAGGAAAACAGCCGATTATATTCGGTGTCGATCAGCTCCAGCGAACTTTTCTCCGTCACGATGTAATAAGGCAGGCAGCCGTATTCGATCCATTTCAGCTTCTGATAGCCCTGGTCATAGGACATATTTCCTGCCACCGACGTATATCGGTAATATCCGTTGACCACCAGCTGGAAGAAGGGTACGGATACGCTCTCATAGTAGTAGCCGGAATTCGTATCGGGGATCTCCCGCAGAGAATCGGCATAGGGCAGCACATACTGATTGCCGCCATACAGCTGCAACGGAACACCCGCCTCCCGGACCTTTCCGAACGACTCCTCAATGGCGGCTACGGTCTGTGCGCGGGTGCTTTCCGCCCCGCTCTGAAAGGAATTCCACAGCCATTGACCGGCTCTGGCCAGGCTCAGACCGGAGGTCGGATACAGGCCGCTTTTCAGCGCCGCCGTCAGATACCTGTCCAGCGCCGCCCGGGGGTTCACGAGGATCGTCGTTCCGGTAAGATTCATGTGGATATTGCCCACATAATCCCGGATGACCTCCTTGCGGAGATTGACGTTTTTGCTATCCGGATAGGCTGTGAAAAAATCGTTATAGCCATAGGTGCGCACCCCCTGCTCCCCCAGTTCCCGCAGGAGGGTCTGCCATTCCTTTTTGCCGCCCAGCTTCCCGGCGACCTTCTGGGGGGTAGGATAATCGGTGATGCCGCCGTCGTTCCACCCCTGGAGCGACAGCTCCAATGAGTCTACCCCATTGCCCCGCAGATCGGAAACAATATTCCGCACACCGGCGCAATCCGTCATATTCACGAGGGTCACAAAGAACATTCCCTTCTTCTTCACCCCCATGAGCACATCCAGACTGACCTCGCCGGGATGGACGGAAGCTCTGTTCCGCAGGATCCCCCGCTCCTCCAAATGGGCACGGTATACCGCCGCCATATCGGAATAGGTGCTGTCCGTATCCAGCAGGAAATACTGTACCGCCCGGTCGCTCAGCTCCTGCCGGGGCATGATCTGCTCGATGGTCTTGCTGTTGATGGTCAGCTTTTCGGTATAGTGGTACATGAAGGTGAAATAGCACCGCGCCATCTTGGGACACTGATAGCCATAGGGCACCACATTCAGATAGGTGCTCTCCGCACCGTCGGTCACGGCGGCCAGAAATCCGTTTGTATCGTTTCTGATGCCGAAAACCGGCAGCATACAGTTTTTGATATCCTGTTCATCGCGGCCCACCAGTGCCTGAATATCCTGCTCGCTCTGCCCGTACAGGGAATAGCTGTATACCCTCTCCTCCTTTGTTTCGCTGTTATCAAACCGTACCAGAGCGCCCGAGCCGTCCGGGATGAGCAGATATCCGTCCCGATCCGTTCTTGCCCCGCCGAAAAACGGCAGCAGGGTGATACTGACAATGCGATTGCCCTCCCCCTGCCGAACGGATCCCGCGGGGATCGACGCGGCCAGTCCGTTTTCGTTCAATGTGAACCGCACCGTAAAGGAGACTGAGAACTTGACCAGCTCCACCCCCAGCGAAAGGCCGTCGGCAGTATAATCCGGCGTCAGGCGGATCGAGCTCTGATCCCCCACCGCATCGCAAAGCTGGATGACCGTGCCGGCACCCTCTTCATCCGCAACGGTCGCCTGCAAAAGCACCGTCCGGACCGCCTCGGATACATCGGTGCGGGGATAGTACTCCCGGCTCACCGTATTCGACCACATATGGCCGCTGCGCTTATCCCGCACATATATATCGGCTCCGGTGGTGTCGTACCAGAAAGCAAACCGCTCATTTTCGCTGACCAGATGCAGCGTGACCTCGGAGGAGATGGCTACGCCCTCTCCGGACGGCTCCGAATCCATGTCCTCCCAGTCCATATCCTCCCAATCCATGTCCTCTCCGCCGTCCGACTGCGTGCCGGAGACGGCGGCCGCCGCGTTGAACGAGATGCACAGCGGCAGCATCCACAGCAGGATCGTTTTGAAAACCGATACACGGTTTCGTTTTTTCATCCGCTATACCTCCCTAAAGCTTCAAGCGCAGTTCCCAGATCAGTTCTTTGACAAAATATACGACCTGCGCGATCAGTGCAAACAGCAGCAGCGCCACGCCCCAGATGATCAGCATGGCGATCAGCGCAACCACCGTCACTGCAAGGGTCTTGGCAAAGGAATAGTCGTTCAGCCTTTGCAGCGACAGAAACAACAGCACCGCCGACCAGGCGTATATCATAAAGGTGAATCCCCGCAGCAGGTCCCCATCGGACACGGTCATGACGTTAGACACCAGCCCCAGCAGCGGCTTGCACACAAGGATAGGCACCAGCGAAAAGGCGGAGGCGGTCAACAGCTCCGTGAAAGAGCACTCGCCCACGATGATCGCCGTCACCGCATAGGAGGATACCACCCACGTCAGCAGAGGCACCACCGCCAGCGCCAGATCCAGCAGCAGATTGGCCTGCGTCACCGATTTGGTTCCCAGAGAGTAGTTCACATAGTAATAATAGGTGTAATTCACCAGAGCCAGCAACAGCAGCAGTATGACCACTCTGGACAGTCGGAACTGCGTCCGGGTGCGCTTGATGATATCCAGCGCATCGCACGGATGAAACAGCATCAGTATGGCCATTTGCAGTGTATTCAGCATAGCGGGCACCTCCCCTTTCCTCAATCGTTCAAATGGTAGAAGCGCCGCACCAGGGCGTCCGCATACTTCCGCGCTCTGTACACAGTCCAGACGGCGGCCGTTCCCACAAGCGTCACCGCTAAGACGATCCATCCGAAATACCGTTTGGTAAACTGCTTCTGCCGCAGCTTCTGCACCCGGCCGTAGGCCTCCCGGTTATCGGCGAGCCGATAGGCCTCTGCGGCCTCGTCGATCCGCCCCAGCTTGTACAGACAGTCCGCCATGCCGTTATTCAGCACCGAATAATTGGGATCCGTCAGCTTGGCGCGTGCATAGAGGGTATAGGCCTCCTCATACAGACCCTGATCATAGGCCGCCTGCGCCTCATACACAGCCGCTACAAACGCCGTTCTCTTGAAGCGCTGCACGGTGTTGGTCACGGTATCGGACACATAGATGGAGCCCTTGCTGTCGCAGGCCAGGGCGACCGGCCCCTGAAAGAAGCCTGCCACCTCCCCTTCGCCGCCAAACACGTTCAGTAGCGTCCCCTCCTGCGAAAACTGGTAAATGCGCTTGCATTTTTCCTCCAGCACGCTGATGATGCCGTCATCCGACACGGCGATGCTGCGAAAGCTGGGAGTGGTGAGCTTCCAGCCGCCCTGATAGACCATCTCGCCATAAAATTTCTCCGGGAACAGGTTGTCGCCCGCCATATTGACCTTCCGGATCTGTGATGTCTCGCTGCCCACCACGGCATAGATGACCCCGCTGCGATCCATGGTAAAGTTGACATACGGATTCGGCTGCTCCGTGACCAGCAGCTTTTTCTGCTTCTCCGAAGCAAAGCGCCGGATGAGCACCGTCAGAAGACTCGCCGGCACCTTGGTCGACCCCACAAAGCCCTTGAACTCTCCGTCCTGATTGAGCTGCATAAAGCTCTGCCCCTTCAGCACATACATATAGCCCTGCACGCCCAGAGACACATTCGAGGGGGTGAAGGTCATATTTTCATCCAAAAGTTCCGATTCGGGACGGCGATACTCGCGCAGAATCCGGTCGCCGGCATCCACGACCGCGATCCGCTCATTGTCCGTGTCGGCGATATACAGCTCCGCCGTTTCCGTATCGTAAAAAACACCCGAGGGGTTCTTCAGCGTATTCTCCGCCGTATACTCCCGGAGGAACTGCATCTCGGAATCAAATACAACGATCCGGTTGTTGCCTGCATCCGCCACATACAGACGGTCGTCGGCATCCACATACATATTCTGCGGTGTATTCAGATACGAGCCTTCATACACCCGCTCGATGCGCTTTTCGGGCACATAGCACTTGGGCAGAGGCACCTTCCCCTTGGCATCCACTACATAGTCGGTCTGTCCGATGGCCGCAGATGCCGAAAAGGACAGGGAGACCGCCAGCAGCGGCAAGCAGACCGCCAAAGAAATGCTCCGCCTGATTCGTTTATCCATCGGCTCCTCCTAATCCTTGAGTCCCGCAAAGGACATGGTGGTGACGATCTTCGCCTGCATCAATACAAATACCACCGTCGAGGGGATCAGCATGAGCAGCGTCAATGCCGCCGATGCCCCCTGAGTCGTCAGCGAACCGCCGATGGTGGAGATGGCGACAGGCAGGGTCTGCTTGCTGGCATCCGCAATGTAGATGGCCGGGCCGGTGGAATCGGACCAGGCCGCCATAAACTGATACACGACGATGGTAGCCCAGGCGGGCTTGGCGTAGGGGAAACCGATCTTCCACATAATCTGCCATTCGTTGGCGCCGTCCAGACGCGCCGCCTCCACATAAGAATCCGGCATACTCACCAGAAACTGTCGCATGAGGAACACATAGGTGGCCGAGCCCATGGCCGGCAAAACCAACGCCCAGTATGTATCCAGCAGCCCCAGTTTCTCAATGATGACGAAATTCGCCACCCCGGCGGCAGGGCCGCTCAGAGACAGGGCGAAGATCAGCACGCCCGTCATTTTCTCCGCGCCCTTCGGGCGGGTCTTGGACATGGAAAACGCCGCCATAAAGGAGGTCGTGACCACGATCCCCACCATCAGCAAACAATAGAGAACGCTGTTGTAAATATACCGGGAAAGCGGGATCACCGTCTCCGAGAGCAGCTCCGACATCTGGCTGAAATTAGTCAGCGTAAAACGCCGGGGCAGCCACCGGGGCGGGTATACAAACATCTCGTCCAGAGGCTTGAAGGCATTGAGTATCACATAGATGATCGGCAACAGCAGCAGAAACAGATACGCCAATAAAAGAATGCAGGAAAATACCCGCGAAAAAGCGACTCTCTTTATCCTCTTGTTCCCGATACGCCATACGTTTCCCTGCACAACACTCATATCACGATCACCTGTTCTTCCTCCAAATACGGTCGGTCAGTCTTTCGTGGCCAGCACCTTGCGCAGCACAAATCCGGTCGCGAAGGTCAAGGCAAACAGAATCACGGATATGGCCGACGCATAGCCGATCTCGAAGCGTGTGAAGCCGTAATCCCGCATATGCAGCGCAATGGTGTGCGCCGCATAATCGGGGCTTGGAAACCCGGCCACCTGAGCGGGAATATCGGCGATGGCAAAGGCCGCCACCGAGGAGGTGATGGCGCTGAAAAGAAGCTGGGGCTTCATCTGGGGCATGGTCAGGTAGATCAGCTCCTGAAAGTTGCTCCGGACCCCGTCGATCCTGCCCGCCTCATACATATCTGCCGGCAGCGCCTGAAACGCCGCCACAAAGGTGAGGAACGACATACCGGAGCCCATCATGATCCCAATGAAGACCACCACTCCGAAAAGAATGCCGGTATCGGTCGTCCACTGAATGGGCGCGGATATCCAGCCGAGGCTGGTCAGAAGATAATTGAGCACACCGTACCGATCCCCGGAAAACACATAGAGCCATATCACCGTCATGGCAGTTCCCGTCGTCATTTGCGGAATATAAAAGAGCACAACCAGCAGATTGCGCAGACCCTTTTGAAAGGAATTGATGACCCACGCCAGAATAAAATTCAGAAAAAACACAATAGGGGTCACGGTAAAAGCGTATATGAGGGTATTCTTGACCGCTTTCCCGAACTCATCATCCTCCAGCAGCAGCGAGCGGAAATTATCCAGCCCCACAAACACGGCCGGCTCATACAGATTGTAGGAGAACAGGCTCATGCACAGAGAATAGAGCACGGGAATGACCCCAAACACCACCAGCGGAATGAGAAAGGGCGCCATAAACAGCCAGCCCAACACATCTCTTGAGCAAAGCCGCCGCTTTTTGACCAACGGCGAGGTTTGTTTATTCATGATCTGCTCTTTCGCCTCCGCTCCAGCTCGGTGTTGATGCTCTCCTGCGCATATTCCAGCGCCTCTCTTTCGGACATATTCCGGGAAATCACCACGTTGTTAAAGGCATAGCTGATATACCGGGAGGTGTAGTAATCTCCCAGAACCGGATTATACGCCTTCGCCTGCTGCATGGATTGCAGGAACACCTGCAGATGTCCGCTGTCCCAATCCAGCGCGGAAAACGCCTCCACATTGGCCGACAGCAGCCGGGCAGACATATCCAGCTTGGCCTCCCGGATCTCCGAAAACTCCAGCTGTACCCCCGTGGACATATACCACTTCAGAAATTGCCACGCCTCCTCCGGATTGGCCGCGTCGGCCATGATCATGGCCGAGGTGGCGGTCAGCCCGCCGACGGAATGGTTCACGCTGCCGTCCTCCTGCCGAAGTCCGGGCACCACGGCCACATCCCATCTTCCGGCCAGCTCCGGCGCCGCATAGACGAACTGAATATAATTGGCGATGGTGCCAAAACCGATGGGTGTTTCCCCCGAACGAAAACGGTTGAAGAAATTCGCCGTTTTCGGCACGCCGTACATGGTATAGAAATCGCAATGCATCTTAAATGCCTGCCAGGAAAGCTGACTGGCGACTCGGCTCTCGGTCATATCCTCATTGTACAGCTCGCCGCCGTGCTGAAACAGCAGGATCTCATATCCGGGGCTGGAGGACAGGGTCATGGAATTCTCCGACAGCCGCGGGATCACCGCTTTGATCATGTCGTCCCAGGTTTCCGGCGGAGACAGCTGCAATTTCTTAAATATATCGGTGCGATAGAACATCAGGGGGATATCCATGGTCAGAGGGAGACCGTACACGCCGCCCCGGTAGGTGAGCGGCGTAAAGCAGACCGCCGGATACTGCGCGGCCACCGCGTCAAAATCGTTAAACTTTGTCAGATCGTAGCACTGGCTACGCATCATATAATCCTGTATGGAGGCCGCTTCCAGAACCGCATCCGGGGCGGTCTTGCTCAGGATCGCCAGCAGCATGGCATTGATGCCGGTGGACATCTGCGCCGCCGGTGTCAGCCGAAAACGCACCTGTATGTTGTATTTCGCGGAAAAATCCGACTCGATCATATCCTGAATTTCCGTGGCCCAGATCTGGGTGCCGCCGTACCAGACGTCAATCGTTTTCCGATCCTCGGCATATACGCCGGAGCCGATCACCGCACTGTAATCGTTGGTAAAGGTGGTGAAAAACCGCGCCACGGTCGCCCACGCCTTACGGAAAAACGAGGCGGTTTCGGCGGCATATTCCGTACCGGCCGGAACGACAAACAGCTTATCCACCGACAGTGTACCGGCCGGGAGCTGGGTCATCCAGTTCCCGTACTGGGTGATCATCGTGTTGAACTGCTCCAGATTCGCCGGAATCTCAAAGACATCCCGCATCAGGATCTCATAATCATCCAGCGTATTCTGCATCTCGCTGTATGTCAGAGACTTATCGTTACGGCAGACCGCCTGTATCTGCTGAGCGGAGGTCTGCAAATTCTCATGCAATTGCCGCAGGGTGTCCATGAGATACGGGATTCGTTCCTCCAGCTGATAATCATAGTTCACATCCGGGTCGCTGGTGGTGATCAGCGTAATATCCAGATACAGCTCCGACAGAACCTCCATATCCGCATCCAGGCGGCGGATGACGGAGGTCATATCCCCGGCAACCACCTCCATAGACAGGGTGTGCCTGCCCTGGGTGAAATAGAACCGATACGGCTCTCCCGCATCATCCCGCAGATATTCCGTGCGCCATTTGGTATCCGGCTGAAAGCGGTAGGCGGCCAACTCGGCAAAGGGCACCTGCCCGTCAATGCGGATCGTCCGGTAGCTGGGCAATCCGTAATGATAATAGCTGTACAGATTGCCGCCGACGGTGTACAATCCATCGGCTGGCACCTCGAATTCCCAGGAGATGGTCTGCCGACCGCTTTTCCACGCGCTGCCGCCGGCCACATTGATCTTGTCATGGCGCAGATCGGAGGGGGTGCAGCTTAGATCGTCCGAGCTGTCCAGCCGCAGAGAAGCGGCGGAGCGGGACACGGAATCCTCCCCCTCTACGAGAATCGGCTCCCCGACCCCATCGGAATACCCGCTTTCTGCATATTCCGCCGCCACCTGCGCATACTCCCGCAGCGTCCCGGGGGCCGCAAGGCGGATGCCGCCGATGGCGACGGGCTGGTTTCCCCTCGTCCTCAGCGTAACGGTATGCGTGCCCTGAGACAGATACAGCTTCATCGGCTCCGCATAATACCCGTTGGCGTCGGAAAGACGCACCGTCTGCCATGCATACACCTGTTTCATTTTCGGGGCGGACTCGTTGCCGTTGACATCCACCCGTACCGCGCCGTCATCCGCAAACAGACGGGTGAAGTGAATATTGCTCTGCTCCACACACAGAAGCGACCCGTCTATATGCAGCTCCCGCTGAATGTCCGCCGACTTATCGTTATAGGCATAATAGTCCGTTTCGATGCAGTACAGCGCACTTTCCGGCACCGTGACCCGCCATTCCAGCGATGCGGTCTCCGCATCCCATTGGATCGCCCGCACACCGGCATAGTCGGCAAATTTCAGCGAACCGCCGTCCGACTGCGCCTGCTCTATCGGCAGCTCCACCGCCGCACCGGTATAGTCCTCATAGCCCGCCGACTCATAGTCAGACAACAGATCCCAATAATGAATCTCCATCGGATCCGGATCGGTCGATGCCCGGATTCCGCCGGCCGACGCAACGGACTTTCCCGCGGACTCCGACTCTCCCCCGGCGGCCATACAACTGACGGTCATGCACCGGACAGCCATACCCAGAGCCAACAATATGGAAAAAACGCTGCGGAATGTCTGTTTCATGTGAATACCCCAATCCGTAATGTGTACAACCCAAATAAAAATCCTGTGCAGCGACCGGGAAAGGCTCCGCTGCGCAGCCGACTGACCGGAGCCTGTGCGCACCGCCGGATGCGGACTCCTATCCGACGGCACAGGACCGGCTGTTTCGGCAGACACCGCACAGGCCGCCGGAAGACACACGACCTGTTTCGCCGCATATCTCCCGGAGCGCCTGTGCGGTTCTTCGACGTGCACCGCTTACGGCTCTTCTTTCTTTTCCTTCTTCTTAAAGGGGACAAAGAGAATCACAAGAACCGTCGCAAGACCCACGGCCGCCACCGCAATAATGACGATCCACCAATCCATGACGTAGCGCACGATCGGATCCTGCTTGATCTTCACGCGGCCGACACGCACCCGCTGGGTCTTTTTCCCGTCGGTGTCATTCAAGCCATCGTCCCCGTCGTCGGTGTCTACGGTCGGATACGGCTTCGGAGTGTCCGGGGCCCGGTCTCCGCCGTCGGCATCTTCCGATCCGTCATCCGGCTCAAAATCATCGTTCCACCAACCATCGGAGTCGATCACCGCATTCTCGCTGAACACACCGGTAAGGTTCTCGACCGTCATCCCATTCATGGCAAATACAGTGGGATACAGTCCCTTGGACCCGTTGCTCATCATCAGATAGGTCTCATAGGTCATTCCGTCCTCAAAGACCGCTTTCCCGTCGATGGCCAGCGTATACCGTTCCTCCCCGTTTTTGTCCGTGATCTTAACCAGACTGTACGTATGCGTCCCGGTCAGATCTCCGGAACAGACCGCGTACAGACCGTCGGAGGAGCGCACGGTATAGGTCCCGTCCGCCGTTTTTGTGAAGGTATAACTCACTCCGTATTCATCGGCAACGATGGCCGGCACATCCGGCAGGATACCGTCGGCCTTCATGGACAGGGCGATGCCGAAATGCAGCGCCTCCGCCCCGCTCCGGACGGACATGGTCATGCCCTTTTCCATATCCACCAGCTTCTTGGCGCGGAGGCCGGACAGCGCTCCCAATTGCAGCGCGTAGGCACCCTCCGAGAGCTTTGTCACTTCTCCGGCGGTAGCGGTGATCCAATCGCCCTTATCCTCCGTTTTACCCGGAGTCAGGGTATGTACATCCCGGATGGTTGCTCCGTTCTGCGAGGTGAACAGGACGTGCGCCCCGCTAAAGGTATCCGTCACCTTATCGTAGCCGTTGATTTTCTTGAATATCCCCTGACTCATGGTGAATTCCTTGCAGATCTCCATGCCGTCCAGGAAGAATTTATAGACCGGCACGCCCGTCTTGCTGTCCGGCACCAGCTTGGCGGTCAGGAAATGCCGCCCCACCAGATTATAGTTTTCCAGATAGCTGATATAACGGTCGCCGGCGCCGAGCTTGATGGAGGTGAGCATTCGCCCCTCTCCCCACTGCTCCAGACGGATCATCGGCTGATAGTTGTTGATCGTATTGCCCGGCACCTCCATATACATGCCGTTGAAGGTGTTGGCAAAGCGGAGCATGATCCATCCGGATGCATTCGTCACCTCAAAGGACAGGCCCGCCGTCAGATCGGACCGCCACCGGGAGACACCCCGTTCATAGGAGGTGCCGATAAACTCCAGATCGTAGTGGTCCTCCGTCGGCTCGCTGTAACTGAACGAGGCAGAACCTTCAAAGGCCGCAGCCGCGCAGATCCGGGAAATGCTTATCGCCTTTTCCGTCGACAGGCTGAATACGGCGCCGCTGGAGGTACCCGTAACGGCATCATACCCATTCAGCGTCCGGAACTGCTCCGGCGTCAGATAGTATCCGTTCCGGATCGTATAATCGTCAACACAGAGCGCGTAGACCTCGCCCGTACCGTCCACCGTGATCCGGCGGAATGCGATCGTGTGCTCCTCGGCAATTTTCCCCGGGATGGACACATAGCTGTCCCGGGCCGATCCGTCGCTCACCGACACATACAGACGGCCATCCTCCTGCTTCAGCCGGATGACCGGCTGCACGCCCGTATCCGTACCGCCCAGCATACTCCATACGGAGTCGGCCAGTCGGACGGTGAACACACCATCCAGCCGATCCGGAGTGAAAGCCACACCCTCGGTAAGCTCCAGACTGTATGTGGAGAACACAGACTGACGGTCATTCAGGGATAAGGCGTATTTGCCGTCCGTCAAGGTATAAAACACGCCGTCCTCGCTGACAAACGCTTCGTCCGCATGAGCAAATGCGGATATCCGCGCCCCATCCGATGCCGAAAACCGCAGATAGGTTCCTTCAAAGCGGATCGTCGCCTGATTGTAGACCGCTATTTTCTTGAAATCGTTCTCCGGGATGGCGAAGCCGCCGGTGAACTCCCTGCCGTCAATCGTCATGTGGTAGGTGGTGATCCCCATGGAGGTCACGGGAACCGCCTGCACGGTATGGGTACCCGCAAACGGTGTGCCGAAATCCGTAGCGGCCGTTTCACTCGTACCATCCCACACAACGGCGTGCAGACGGCCGTTCTTCTGCCGCAGGCGGATCGTTTTGGCATAGGCGGCATCGTCCCGATAATCCCCCGCAAAAGCCAGCTCCGCATACGCATCGCCGTTATCCGCCAGCTGATCCAGAGAAAGCAGAAAACCGCGGGTCAGATCGGTCGCCCAGGTGGCGGTGGCCGTATCCGCCCCGTCAAAGAGCATCTCATAGAGAATGGCATCCCGCCGCAGAGTGAAGCCCTCCGAGGTGCGGACAAAGGACTCCTGCGGGCTCACCCGGCAGATCCCCTTGACCGTGAACGCGCTGTCGGCCGCAAACCGGACAAACGCGCCGTTAAAAGCGTCAACCGCTTCGTTGTGATTGTTCAGCACCCGGAAACGGTACGCCGGGATCACCGCGGCATTGCCAGGCAGGGGGACCTCATCCACATACGCCCGGTAGCCGCCCAGCGCGGCCTCATAGCGGAAAGACAGCACATGTTCCCCGGATACGGACAGGCCCGTTTCCGTCGGCTCTCCGTCACCGATCTGCACGGCGAGGCGGCCATTCCGGTTGGTGAACCACATGGAGCAGGTGGCTTCGTCGCTGCCGTTTGGATCCATATTCATCTGCCAATAGCTGCCCGACAGCCCTACGGTCACAGTATCGCAGCCGGTTTTCGGCCATGCGGACAGATCGAAGGCAAAGCCCTCGGTCAATTCCATGGTAAAGGTGGACTTTGCCGCCTGCGACGCCGCCAAGGTAAGGTCGTAGGGCACCTTGGACTGGGCGACACCGGCGCCCTCTCCAACGAACGGTGTTTCCACAGGCACCGTATCGCCGTTGGCATACAGGCCGATAGCGCCGACGCCGCCCTCGGAGAAAACCGACAGGTAACAGCCGCCGTACACGCCGGTTTCCGCATCGTAATTATTGAGGTCATTGAATTCCGCCTCGGTATACGCAATACCGCCCCGCAGACCGTTGATATACAGTACATAATAGGTCGCGTCGGAAATGATCTGCTTTCTGAAAGTCAGATCCAGCATGGCGGTGGGTGAATCGCCCTGCCAGTCGTTGAGGCCCATGTACCCGCCGCGAGCCGCCATGCCGACCTTATTTCGGCCCTCGTCGGGATAGAACAGCATATCCGTGGCGATATCGGTATCATTCAGCAGCCACGACATCCGGAAGGGATACGGATCCCCATTCCGCTCTTTCATAAAGGAGATATGCAGCCCCCAGAACGCATCCGTGTACTGCCACCGGAAACCGCGGATCAGATCAATGGGATAACCGGAGGAGGCCTTCACGTAGGTCTGTTTGAACACGATATCGTGCCAGCCGGTATCCCGGGTGGTTACGGTTCCGTTCATCGGATTGGGAAAGGCAAAGGAATGATCGGCATCCTCGGGCTTTTCCGCCGCACCAGGCGCAAAATGCACGCTGAGCGGCACACTCTCGTTGGATAGGCTGATATAGGCTCCCCGGAATGCACCGGTAGCCGGATCGTAGTTATTCAGTGCGTTGAAAGCGGCTTCAGGATAGCCGATATGCCCTTCCTCACCGTTCACATAGAGCATATAATAGACGGCGCCCTCGATCTCCACCGGCCTGAATGCCATTTCCAGCTGGGCGGTGACGGATTGTCCGACCGTATAATTCAATCCCTGGAAGCCGTTGCGCGAGGCCACGCCGACGCAGGCTTCCCCCGGATAGAACAGCAGATCGGTGGCCACATCCGTCTCATTCAGCAGCCAGGCCATCATAAACGGCGCGGCAGCACCGTCGATCGCCTGCTTAAAGCTCAGGTGCAAACCGAACCGGGCATCCTCGTAATTCCAGCGGAAGCCTCTGGTCAGATCTATTTTATACGTGGAGGTGACGGCAGCGTAGCCCACATTGAAAGTAATGGAATGGGAGCCGTCCCCGTTATTGACCACCGTACCCTGACCGTCGGAAAAACCGGTAAAGGTCCTGGATTCCGCATTGTCCCGATTGGCGCGTATCCGGATTGCACCGGCTCCGCCCTCGGCGAAAAGCGACAGGTAGCAGCCCCGATAGGTGCCGGTTCCCGTATCGTAGCGATTGACGGTCTTGAACTCCTCCTCGGAGAACGCGATGCCTCCCCGCACCTCGTTGATGTACAGGACGTAATACGTCCCATCGGAGAGGGTCTCCTTTTTGAAGATCAGGTTCAGCAGTCCGGTGGAGGAATCTCCCTGCCAGTCGTTGAGCCCCATATATCCGCCCCGGGTAGCCATGCCCACCTGATTTCTCCCCTCATCGGGGTAGAACAGCAGATCGGTGGCCACATCCGTATCGTTCAGCAGCCACGCCATCCGGAAAGGAGACGGTTCCGCCCCCGATTCACTCAGGAAGGAAACGTGCAGCCCCCAAAAGGCATCGGTATACTGCCATCGGAACCCCTGCATCAGGTCCACGCGCCCGGTCGACACCGCTGCCGCATAGGTCTGCTGAAAGGCGATCTCATTCCATCCGTTTTCCCCCGCCGTCACCGTCCCGTGGGAGGGCTGGGAAAACGCAAAGCCGGCTTCGGTATCCTCCCCGTCCTCGCCGGTCACAGCAGAAACCAGCACACTCAGAGCGAAATCCTCATTGGATACACCGATATAGGCGCCGCCAAAGGTGCCGGTAGCGGCGTTATAGTGATTCAGGGCATTGAAGTCGGCTTCGGAATAGCCGATATAGGCCTCCTGACCGTTCATGTACAGTTTATAGTAGACGGCGCCGGAAATCTCCTCCCGCCGGAACACCATCTCCACGGAAGCGGTAGCGGAGTCACCCACGCTGAAATTCAGCCCGGTGTAATGATTCCGGGAGCCGACGCCGATGGCGGAGCCGTTGGGATAAAACAGCAGATCCGTCGCCACATCGGTGTCGTTCAGCAGCCACATCATCTGGAACGGAATGGCTTCCCCATCTGCCGATTCCTTAAACTTCAGACGCAGACCGAACTGGGCATTCTCATAGTTCCAGCGAAAGCCCTTGGTCAGATCAATCTTATACGTCGAAGTGACCGCGGCATAGCCCACAGCAAAGGTGATCCGATGGGATCCGTCCGGGTTATCCTCCACCGTGCCCTGTCCTTCAGTCAGGCCGGTGAATGTGTCGGCAGCTGCGGCGAACCAGAGGATCCCCTCCGTAAACAGCGCACCGAGCATTGCTATGCCGAGAAAGAGCGCTCCGACTCTTTTCATAAGATATTTTCTCATACAATCGCCTTTCCTCCCTAAATCCAAGGTGCTAAGGTGCTATAATGGTGACGCCCCCTAACAGCAGCTTGCGCAGAAGCACCAGATCCTCTGCATCCACCAGACCGTTGAGATCCAAATCGCCATTCTTCACGCGGATGGGTGCATTCGGATCGGTCAAATAATCATTCAGGCAAACCAGATCCCGCACATCCACCGTGCCGTCCCCATTGACATCGCCCGTTGTCGGGTCGGTGATCGGTTCAATGGACAGGCTGAGCGCCGCCCCCTCATTGGATACGCCGATGTATGCTCCCTCAAATTCGCCGGTGGCAGGATTATAGTGGTTCAGCGCCTCAAAGGTATCCTCGGGATAGCAGATATAGGCCTCCGCGTCATTCATATACAGTTTATAATAGACGCTGCCGTTGATCTCCTCCCGCCGGAACACCATCTCAATAGAGGCGGTAGCGGAATCCCCCACATTAAAATTCAGACCGCCGAAGGTATTCCGGGAAGAAACGCCGATGGCGGAGCCGTTGGGGTAGAACAGCAGATCGGTAGCTACTTCCGTCTCATTCAGCAGCCACGTCATCTGGAAGGGGGTAGGCTCTGCATCCTTCGTCTGCCTGAACTTCAGATGCAGACCGAACTGGGCATCCTCATAATTCCAGCGGAAGCCCTTGGTCAGATCAATCTTGTAGGTCGAGGTGACGGCGGTATACCCCGCATTGAACGTGATCCGATGGGAGCCGTCGGCGTTATCCTCCACCGTGCCCTGACCCGCGCTAAAGCCGTCGAAGGTTTTCACCACAGGAATCTCCTGTGTATTGGGGGTCAGGGACAGACTGAGCGCCGACTCCTCATTGGATACGCCGATATAGGCTCCCTCAAATTTCTCGGTGATCTCATTATAGTGGTTCAGCGCCTTGAAGACGGCCTCGGGATAGCCGATATAGGCCTCCGCGTCATTCATATACAGCTTATAATAGACGCTGCCGTTGATCTCCTCCCGCCGGAACACCATCTCAATAGAGGCGGTAGCGGAATCCCCCACATT
>CAKUAQ010000031.1 GCA_934636435.1 uncultured Eubacteriales bacterium | reverse complement strand
AGACTCGAACTCCCGCGCCGGTTACCCGACCTACGCCCTTAGCAGGGGCGCCTCGTCACCAACTTGAGTACTTCTCCGTATGGGACGATCCGGAGGCAGTGATCCGCCGAACCGCCTATTCTCTTGTGAAAGATGTGGCGGAGAGGAAGGGATTCGAACCCTTGGCTCTTTCGAGTCACCGGTTTTCAAGACCGGCTCCTTAAACCGCTCGGACACCTCTCCGTGTTGTTGACGCAAGCTATTTTACCATCCATTTATCCTTTTGTCAACCCCAAAAGAGGAAAAGTTGCAAAAAACAGGTAAAAATCCGGGGACCGCAGTCCCCGGACTCTACCCGATCCGACGATCATCGCTTTGCCAGCAGCCGCAACACATTGGCCACACTGATGAGCGTCACGCCCATGTCGGCAAACACAGCCAGCCACATGGGAGCAAACCCACACACGGCCAGCACCAGCACCGCCGCTTTCACCGCCAGAGCAAACACGATATTCTCCCGCACGATCCGCATCACCCGGCGGCACAGCTTCACCGCGCCGGGCAAGCCGGACAGGCCGCCGGACACCAGCACCGCATCCGCCGTCTCGATGGCCGCCGGGGAGCCCAGACCCATCGCCAGCCCCACATCAGCCTCGGTCAGCACCGGAGCGTCGTTGATACCATCTCCTACAAAAGCAGTAATCAGTCCTTCGCGCTGCAGACTCTGCACGGCGGTCAGTTTATCCTCCGGCAACAGCTCCGCCCGCACCTCGGACAGACCCACCGCCGCCGCCACTTCATTTGCCTGCGCCTGCCGGTCGCCGGTAAGCATCACCTGTCGAGACACGCCCAGTTGTCCCAGCGCCGTTACCGTTCGCGCCGCTCCCTCCTGAAGCTGCGCTTTCACGTAAAATGCCGCTGTCACCGTTCCGCCTGTTACCAGGAACGCCGAAGCATCCCGCATATCTGTGGGCAATGAGGCCAACGCGATCCCCTTCTCTTCCAGCAGCCGCAGACCGCCGCAGGCGATCTCCCCGGCCTCGACGCCGATGCCGGGCAGCTCCCGCAAACCCTCCGGCGCCGGAGGGATCTCCCCGGCCGCCTCGACGATGGCCCGCGCCAGCGGATGGGTGGAATACTGCTCCAGCATAGCCGCCTGACGCAGCACCTCACCGGCATCCGTTCCGGGGGACGGCACCACCCGCTCCAGCGTCAAAGCGCCGGTGGTCAGCGTACCGGTCTTATCGTACGCCACCGCCTGAACCTTTGCCAGCCTTTCCACAAACTTGCCGCCTTTCAGCAGCACACCCCGGCGCGCCGAGGCGGCGATACCGGCATAGAATCCCAGCGGGATAGAAATCACCAGTGCGCAGGGGCAGGACGCCACCAGAAACACCAGAGCCCGGTACAGCCAGGTGGTAAAGGTGCCGACGCCTAACAGCGGCGGCAGCGCCGCCACCAGCACCGCCAAGCCGGTGACAACAGGCGTATATATCCGGGCAAAACGGGTGATAAACTTTTCCGATTGACCCTTGCGAGCCGAGGCTTCTTCCACCATCCGCAGGATCCGCGCCGCCGCGGAATCCTCGGTGGCGCGCAACGCTTCCACCGTCAGCGTACCGCTGCCGTTCACCGTACCGGACAGCAGCTCGGACCCGGTCTCCACCGGTTCCGGACAGCTCTCTCCGGTGAGAGCAGAGGTATCCGCCTCAGAGCTGCCCTCCAGCACCCGGCAGTCCACCGCCACGCGAGCATGGGGCAGCACCAGCAGTCTGTCCCCTACCGCCACCGCCGTAGCCGGTATTTCTTCCTCGGTGCCGTCGGGCTTCAGCCGGCGTGCCGTATCCGGCGTCACCGCCGCCAGGGATGCCACCGCATCCCGGGATTTGTCGACCGCCTTATCCTCCAGCCATTCGCCCAGCGAGAAAAGCAGCAGCACCAACGTGCCGTCCACATATTCGCCGATGGCAAAGGCGGCGACGACCGCGATCACCAGCAGCACATTCTCGCCCATAGAGCGGTCCTTCAGTTCCTCCAGCGCCTCCTGCAGCACCGGGATCAACGGCCAGACAGCGGCAGCCGCCATCCAAACGGGCTGCACAAACGCCGGCATCTCCAGCAGCTGCGGCAGTAGCCAACCCAGAAAGAAAATCACAGCGCTGATGATGAGAGGCAGCAGACTTTTCGGCTCTTCGCCGCCGTGGTGATGCTCGTGTCCGCAACCGCATCCGCAGCCGTGCTCATGTTCGTGTTCGTGCCCGCCGCAGCCGGCACAGCCGTGCTCGTGTTCGTGCTCGTGAGGGTCACTCATGATTATGTCCTCCCGTCTCCTGTTCCTGCACATGGGACAATCCCAGCCGGATGATCTGCCAGACGTGTTCATCATCCAGCATATACACTGAGGATTTTCCCTGCTTCTCATATTTGACCAGCCGTGCCTGCCGCAGCAGCCGCAGCTGATGGGATACCGCCGACTGTCCGCTGCCCAGCAGCTCCGCCAGATCGCACACACACAAAGGTCCCTGGGACAGCGCCCACAGAATTTTCACCCGGGTCGCATCCCCGAATAGCCGAAATTGCTCTGCCAGGTTCTGCATGACCTCCCCCGGCGGCATATCCAATTCGGCAAGCCGCAACGTATGGGCGTGCTCCTCCGGGCAGGCACAGCTGACCGATTTCCGTTCATCATACATATGCTCGACCTCACTTTCTTTCGTATTATCGTATGAACATCTATTCATATGATAATGCAAAAACAGCAATCTGTCAAGTCTTTTCTTCAAAATATCACTCTTTTTTCGACAGCCACCGCATCACGGTTTTCGCGAGCCCCGTCCACCGACAAACCGGAGACTATATTACATACCACATTGTACATAAGGTTGGAGCAGCAACCGTATTGGCAGAATGTATATTCACCACCAAAATGTATAAATATGTGAATATTCATTGTGATATGCATAAGCAATCCTGCGTTATAACGCCATTAGGCTTTTATTCTTGTTTGTATTTACCACAGTTTCGATCAACTTGCGACATACTGCACAAAACACCCTACAATCACCGCTCGTCGTTTGTTAGCATTTTTATGCAAAAAAGTGTTGACAATATGCATCGTCGGGTGTATACTACGTACTGTTCCCGGGAGATACATCCCGCAAAGATGCCCCCGGAAGGTTTTACACAGTGTCCAATACCAACAACACGGAAAAGGGGAAATCAACATGAAAAAGATCATCGCTCTTGTCGCGGCCGTTGCCGCGCTCGCTCTGCTCTGCTGCTCCTGCGGCAGCGAAAAGGCCACCGCCAAAGTGGTGGACATCCAATTGACCAGCGAGGAATACGCCTTCGCCGTCAATCCCAACGACACCGAGCTGTATGAGAAGGTCAACGCATTCCTGAAGGAGATCAAGGACAACGGTAAGTTTGACGAGGTGTGCAACCACTACTTCGGCGACGGCACCCCGGTAGAAGTCACCTCTGCCAAAGAGGACAGCTCCAAAGATCAGCTGATCGTGGTGACCGAGCCCGGCTTTGAGCCTTTCGAGTACACCAGCGGCGAAAAGTATCTGGGCATTGACATGGAGCTGGCTCAGCTGCTGGCCGATTATCTGAACAAAGAGCTGGTCATCAAGGCCATCGAGTTCGATGCCATCTTCCAGACTCTGAACACCGACGGCGCTGATCTGGGTATGGCGGGCATCACCGTCAACGAGCAGCGCGCCAAGCTGGTGAAATTCAGCGACACCTACTACAATGCCGCTCAGAAGATCATCGTCAAGAGCACCGACAAGACCTTTGACGAGTGCAAGACCAAAGAGGATGTGGAGAAAATTCTCAATGGCTTCGACGATAAGGTGAAGATCGGCGTGCAGACCGGCACCACCGGCCACTCCTACGTGGAGGGGGACGAAGGCTTCGGCTTTGCCGGTTTGAAAGCCAAAGCGGTGGGCTACACCAACGGCTCTCTGGCCGTCAGCGCCATGCTCAACGGCGATGTGGATTACGTCATCATCGACGAGGCTCCCGCCGCCGCCATCACCAAAGCCATCAACGCGATGCAATGATCCGGTTTCCGGGTTTGACGATTACCTCGCCCCTGCGGGAGCGGGGTAATTGTCCATCCGGCGGATAATGCTGACACAGAAAGGGTCGCTTATGGGAAATTTTGCTTTAAAATGGGAAAAATTTGTCCACGCCATGATCGACAACGGCGGCTATCGCAATGTGCTGGAGGGGTTGCGCAACACCCTGCTGGTGGCGATATGCGGTCTGATCATCGGCATCGTCATCGGTACGCTCATTGCCACCGTGGAGGTCATGCCGAAATACAAGCGCCTGCCCCGGGTGCTGAACCGGATCTGCAAGCTGTATGTGGCGTTTTTCCGCGGCACACCGCTGGTGGTGCAGCTGCTGGTAGGCTATTTTGTGCTGCGCCCCCTGCTGGGACTGAGTCTGTCGGCGCTGGCGTCCTGTATCATCATCTATGGGATGAACTCCGGTGCCTATGTCTCCGAGATTATGCGAGGCGGCATCCAGTCGGTAGACGGCGGACAAATGGAGGCCGGCCGGGCGCTGGGGCTGGGCTATGCCACCACCATGGTGCGCATCGTTATCCCCCAGGCCATCAAAAACATTCTGCCTACCCTGGGCAATGAGTTCATCGCGCTGGTCAAGGACACCTCCATCGTCAGCTTTGTCGGTACAGCGGATCTGTATGTGGCGTTCAAATTCATCGGCACCAACAACTACGAGTTTATGATCCCCTATCTGGTGATGGCGCTGATCTATATTGTGCTGGTGCTGCTCATTACCCTGGGGATCCATCTGATGGAAAGGAGCCTGAAGAAGAGTGATCGACGCAATTGACCTGACGAAAAAATACGGCGATCTGACCGTTCTGGACGGTATCACCGAGACCATCCATGAGGGGGAACGCATTGTCATCATCGGCCCCTCCGGCAGCGGAAAATCCACCTTCCTGCGGTGCCTCAACTGCATGGAGGACCCCACCTCCGGCTCCATCATGTTCGAGGGAGTGGATATTGCCGACATGAAGGTGGATATCAATGTCCACCGGCAGCACATGGGCATGGTATTCCAGCAGTTCAATCTGTTCAACAACAAGACAGTGCTGGAGAACATCACTCTGGCCCCCTACCTCATCGGCAAAAAAAAGGTCAAAGGCCGGGCAGCCAAGGCCCAGCTGAAAGCGGATGTGGAGGCAAAAGCCCACGAACTGCTCAAGCGCATCGGGCTGGACGAATGGGCAGACAAGTACCCCTCCACCCTGTCCGGCGGGCAGAAGCAGCGGGTCGCCATCGTCCGGGCACTGGCAATGAATCCCAAGGTGATCCTGTTCGATGAACCCACCTCTGCGCTGGACCCGGAGATGGTGGGTGAGGTGCTGGATCTCATCAAGCAGCTGGCCAACGAGGGCATGACCATGGTGATCGTCACTCACGAAATGGGCTTTGCCCGGGAGGTAGCGTCTCGGGTATTCTTCATGGACGGCGGGCACATCCAGGAGCAGGGAACGCCGGAGGATATCTTCGACCACCCGCAAAGCCCCCGGTTAAAAGACTTTCTGAGCAAGGTCATATAAGAAAAGGACCCCGGCGGCGAAAGCGACGGCTTTCACCTCCGGGGTTTTGCTATGTGCCGCCGATCCTGTCGGCGGCACATACTGCTCTTTTTTATTTTTCTTCCGATTCCGGCTCCGCAGCGGTGGCTCGGCGTACCCGGATCTCCTCCGGGTGGTTGGCATCCATCCGCACCACCTGCGCTTCCAGTCCATCGGCGGTGAAGGTGTCCCCCTCCGCCGGGATACGTCCCAGCGCATCCATGACCCAGCCGCTGACGGTGGAAGCCTCGCACTCGGTTTTCGTATCGAACATTTCCATCAGGCTGTCCAGCTCAGCCGAGCACAGCACGGAATACTCTCCGTCCCCCAACGGGCGGATGGTCTCCACCACATCGTCGTGCTCGTCCCAGATCTCGCCCACCAGCTCCTCCAGCACATCCTCCATCGTCACCATGCCCAGAGTGCCGCCGTATTCGTCCGAAACAATGGCAATGTGCGATTTCTGCTCCTGCAGCAGCCGCAGCAGCAGCCGGATCTTCATGGTCGGCGGCACAAACACCGGCGGCTGCATGATCTGCCGGGGAGTGGGATTTTCTTCCTTGGCGCACAGATAGTATTTCAGATGCACCACGCCCACAATGTGATCCATGGTCTCCTCATACACCGGCAGACGGGAATACCCGCTCTCCGCGAACAGCTGCGCCATCTCCTCGGTGGTGGCGTCCGCCGGAATGCCGGTCATATCCACCCGGGGAATGAGGATATCCACCGCTTCCCGGTCATTGAAGTCGATAACCCGGCGGATCAGCTCGCTTTCCTGCTCATTGATGGAGCCGCCTTGTTCCGCCTCATCCACGATGGTGAGCAGCTCCTGCTCCGTCACCACCGCCTCGCTGCCGGATTTGAAAATTCTGCTGAGCAACCGCTTCCATAGAGAAAACACCCAGTTGATGGGATACAGCAGCACCACGATACCCCGCAGAATGGGCGCCGTGGCCAAGGCAAAGCTCTCGGCGTGGTCTTTTGCCAGACTTTTCGGAGAAATTTCTCCGAAGATCAGCACCACCACCGTGGAGACGATCGTCGCCAGCGTGGTGCCGGTGCCGCTGCCGTACAAGCCCACGAAAAACACCGTGGACAGAGACGCCAGCAGGATATTGACGATGTTGTTGCCCACCAGAATGGTGGACAACAGACGATCGTACCGGGCGGACAGGGACATGACCAGCTGCGCCCGTTTGTCTCCCTCCTCAGCCATATTCTTCAGTCGGATACGGTTAAAGGACGAGAATGCGGTTTCGGTGGCGGAAAAATACGCGGACATCGTCACCAGCACCAGCATAAACAGGAGCAGCTGTATATTACTGCCGTCGGGGTCATTCATAAGTAATTGATTCCTCCTAAGTAGATGATAGTCGTTAGTCAGTAGCCGTTAGTCGATGGTCGCCGGTAGGCAGTCCGTCCGTAGACGGAAAAACCGGGATATCGCCGGAGCCGCCTGTTCGTGTCCGAAACAGGAAAACTCCCGAATAGCATACCAGAAAAAAACGATTCTGTCCAGAGTTTTTTTGCTTTTGCGCATAAATTATGAACGGACTGTTCCATAATTGGCTTTTTGGGACAGGGCGATGCTTGACGAAACGCAAAAAATAGCGTATAGTAGGGACATATGTGTATGTCTCTGAAAGGGAGAAACGCCTATGAACGGATTTCTGGTCCTGTGCTTTTTGTTTTTCATCGGCAGCACCTTCGGCTGGGTGCTGGAGCTGCTGTTCCGTCGGTTCTTTTCCAAAAATAACCCGGAGCGGCGGTGGATCAACCCGGGCTTTCTGATCGGGCCTTACCTGCCGCTGTACGGCTTCGGGCTATGCCTGTTGTACGGGCTGGCGCAGCTGCCGGTGCCGGGAGCGCCATGGCTGGCAGAGGGGCTGCGGTTTGTGCTGATCGCTGCCGCCATGACCCTCATCGAGCTGCTGACCGGGTTGCTGGCAGAGCGTGTGGGACACGTGAAGCTGTGGGATTATTCCACCGAATGGGGCAACTTCAAGGGACTGATCTGCCCGAAGTTTTCGCTGGCGTGGGCAGTGCTGGGCGCCGCCTATGTATGGCTGCTGCACCCCCGGATGCAGGCAGCGGTGCTGTGGCTGTCGGAGAATCTGGCATTCTCCTTCTTCATCGGACTGTTTTTCGGCGTGCTGCTGGTGGATCTGGGGTACTCGGTCAATATTCTGGCCCGTATCCGGCAGTTCTCCGCGGAATACCGGATCACCGTGCGGTATGAGGAGCTGAAGGCGCAAATTCACCGGGCGGGTGAGAGCCTGCGCTCCCATCGGTTCTGGCGGTTTGTATCCCCCATGAGCGGCAGCGAGCTGAAAGAACACATCCGCCGCTATGCTGAGGGAAAATTGGCCGCGCTGCCTCGGCGCAGAAGCGGAAAAAAAGATGAGGAAAAGGAGCAAAGCTCATGCTGACGGGTTTATTCTGTATTCTCAGCGTCGTCGCGACGGGGTTGACCTATGGACTGCATCCGGGGATATCCCTGTGGTGGATCCCCGGGCTGCTGCTCGGCTGCTATCTGGCGGTGTGCGTCGCTTACATTCTGGTGCTGCTGCTGTTCACCCTGTGCCTGCCCCGGCGGGATGGCTATTCCCCGGTCTGCCGCCAGTTGCTGGTATGGTCGATCCGCTGGGCGCTGCCCTTTCTGCGGTGCCGGCTGCGTGTGGCGGGGCTGGAAAAGCTGCCCGCCGAGCCGTTCCTGCTGGTGGGCAATCACGTGTCCAATCTGGACCCCATGCTGGCGCTGACCGCCATGTCTCACCGTAAGCTGGCGTTTGTTTCCAAGCCGGAGAACTTCCGTTACCCCATTGCCGGAGGGCTGATCCGCCGTTCCGGATTTCTCGCCATCGACCGGGAGAATCCCCGCAACGCCGTCGCCACCATCCATCGGGCAGCAGAAATGGTGAAGCAGGGTTTCTGCATAGGCATCTACCCGGAAGGCACCCGCAATAAATCCGGCGAGGGGCTGCTACCCTTTCACGCCGGCTCGTTCAAGATTGCCAAGCTGGCGCACTGCCCTATCGTCGTGATGGCAGCGCAATACGGGCACCCCGGTTTTCTGGGATTTAAGCGGGCGCAGGTGACGGTGCTGGAGGTGCTGGACACCGCCTGTGTGGATGCCAACCGCACCGACACCCTCAGTGCCCGCACCCAAGAGATTCTCACGGAAGCTCTGAAAAAATAAGCCGACTAGACAAAACAATCGGGGTACAATGGTTCCTGAAACGGAATACTTCCCCGTTTTGTTTGTCTCATCACTTGCAATACGCCAGTATTGCTGCGTTCTTCAACTTCCAAAACGGAAAAATCTTCTCGTTTCAGGTCGAAGATTTTCGGCAAACAGCGTTTTTTAGCGGCGGGTTGCCCGACCGAAGTATACTGGCGTATGCTGAGCGGAGGGCAACAAAGCCGATAATGACGCTGTTTAGCCGAAAAAACCGTTGTACTCCGATTGCTTTGTCTATACAACACCGCCTCTCCGCAGCTGTATGCGCGGAGAGGCGGTGTTTTCTGTTTTTATAGCTGCAGCTGCTGCTTCACATACTCCAGCTGCGCCTGCACCGAGACCGGACCGGTGCCGCCGGAGGAGATCCGCCGCTCCACGCAGGCGGTCAGATCCACCGCATCATAGACATCCTCTGCGAACAGAGGACTGTATTCCCGATAGACCTCCAGAGGCAGGGTCTCCAGCACCTTGCCCTCCGCCATACACCGGGCGACGATGCGTCCGCTGATCGTGTAAGCATCCCGGAAGGGCAGCCCCTTCCCCACCAGATGATCCGCCAGATCGGTGGCGTTGATGAATCCGCTCTGGGCAGCATGGAGCATGATATCCTCCCGCACCCGCATGGTGGCCACCATCGGCGTGAACACGGTCAGACACATCTGCACCGTCTCCACCGCATCGAACAGCGCCTCTTTATCCTCCTGCATATCCTTGTTATAGGCCAGCGGCAGCCCCTTCAGCACCGTCAGCAGCGCCATCAGATCGCCGTAGACCCGCCCGGTCTTACCCCGGCACAGCTCTGCCATATCCGGATTTTTCTTCTGGGGCATGATGGAGGAACCGGTGGTATAGGCATCATCCAGCTCCACAAAACGGAACTCCCAGCTGGACCACAGGATCAACTCCTCGGAAAATCGGGACAGGTGCATCATCAGAATGGACAGGTCGCTGAGCAGCTCCACCCCGAAATCCCGGTCGGAAACGCCATCCAGACTATTGCGGCAGATGCCGTCAAAGCCCAGCGCCGTCGCCTCCATCTCCCGGTCGGTGGGATAGGTGGTGCCCGCCAGTGCGCAGCAGCCGATAGGCGACTGATTCATCCGGCAGCGGCAATCCCCCAGCCGGTCGATGTCCCGCAGCAGCATCATAACATACGCCAGCAGATGATGCCCGAAGGTGACAGGCTGCGCCCGCTGCAGATGAGTATAGCCGGGGAGGATGGTGCTTTTGTGCTGCTCCGCCTTGGCTGTCAGCGCCGCCACCAGCTCCCGTAGCTGGCCGGTGATGGCGTCGATCTGCTCCCGCAGATACAGCCGCACATCCAGCGCCACCTGATCGTTCCGGCTGCGGGCGGTGTGCAGCTTTTTCCCCACATCCCCCAGCCGGGCGGTCAGCACTTGCTCCACAAACATATGGATATCCTCGCAGGCGGGGTCAAAGACCAGCGCCCCGCTGTCCAGATCGTTGAGAATTCCCTGCAGCCCGTCGATCAGCGTTTCCGCCTCCGCCGGGGTGATGATGCGCTGCGCCCCCAGCATGGCGGCGTGCGCCATACTTCCCTGTATATCCTGCCGGTACATCTTATGGTCGAACCGGATGGAGGAATTGAAATCATCCGCCGCCGCATCGGTCACGCCGTCGGTGCGTCCTGCCCATAGCTTTGCCATGCTGTGCCTCCTGCTGTTATTTCTTGCCCTGCGCCAATGCCTGCACCTGTGTGGGCAGACCGTACAGGTTGATGAACCCGGTGGCGTCGGTCTGGTCGTAATCGCTGGCGCCGAAGGTGGCGATCTCTTCGCTATACAGAGTGTAGGGGCTCCAGGTACCCGCCTTGATGATATTGCCCTTATAGAGCTTCAGCTTGACCGTACCGGTGACGGTCTCCTGAGTTTTGGTCACGAAGGCGGACAGCGCCTCCCGCAGAGGGGAGAACCACTGACCGTTATACACCAGTTCCGCAAAGGTGACGCTCAGCCGCTGCTTTTCGTGCATGGTCAGCTTGTCCAGACACAGGCTCTCCAGCGCCTCATGGGCTTTATACAGGATAGTGCCGCCGGGGGTCTCATACACACCCCGGCACTTCATCCCCACCAGCCGGTTCTCCACGATGTCGATGATACCGATGCCATTGGCGCCGCCCAGCTCATTGAGTTTCAGAATGATCTCCTTGGCGGTCATCTTCTCCCCATTCAGCGCCGTGGGGATGCCCTTTTCAAACTCCAGCGTAATATAGGTGGGCACATCGGGGGCATCGATGGGAGACACGCCCATCTCCAGAAATCCGGGCTTTTCGTACTGGGGCTCGTTGCCGGTATCCTCCAGATCCATGCCCTCATGGGACAGGTGCCACAGGTTCTTATCCTTGGAATAGTTGGTCTCCCGGGTTATTTTCAGCGGGATATGATGGGCCTCGGCGTAGTCGATCTCCTCCTCCCGGGACTGAATATCCCACTCCCGCCAGGGAGCGATAATGGGCATGGTGGGCGCAAAATGCTTGATTGCCAGCTCAAACCGCACCTGATCGTTGCCCTTGCCGGTGCAGCCGTGGCAGATAGCGTCGGCGCCCTCCTTCCGGGCGATCTCCACCAGCGCCTTGGCAATACAGGGCCGGGCATGGCTGGTGCCCAGCAGGTAATCCTCATAGACCGCCCCCGCCTGCATGGTGGGGATGATGTAATCGTCTACATATTCATCGGTCAGGTCCAGCACATACAGCTTGGAGGCGCCGGTCTTGAGCGCCTTTTCCTCCAGACCCTCCAGCTCGTCCGCCTGCCCCACATTACCGGACACAGCGATGACCTCGCAGTTATTGTAGTTCTCTTTCAGCCACGGAATGATGATGGAGGTATCCAGCCCGCCGGAATACGCCAGCACCACTTTTTTGATCTCTGCTTTATTCACTGTTTTCATTACGATTACCTCCTGTGAAATGATCGAGTATGTTTGAATTATACACTCAGAATCCAGATATGTCAAGAAAAATGCGAAAAAATATTCATATTCATTGTATATTTATAAATGCCGTTGAACGTGTACCGGCAGTTTTGTCAATTCTGTGAAAATAATTTGTGAACAGTGGTGTGGGAGACTTGCAACCGCCGCTGCTTTTTGATACAATGATGCATAGAGTCTGCATATACAGAGAGGAACGGTGCATATGGCACGGGAAATGTATCTGGCCGGGGTCGATCCTGAGGAACTGAAGCCTACCCCCAAGGCGGAACCGCCGAAAACCTTTAAGGAAAAATGGGACAATTACTGGTATCATTATAAATGGCTGACCCTCGGCTGTGTAGCGGGAGCGGTCGTATTGGTCATTTTGGTCGTACAGATGCTGACGGTGGATCGACCGGATTATACCCTGATGCTGGTCACGAACAAGGCCTATATGCCCCAACAAATACAGGCACTGGAGCAGTGGGTGGCACAGTACGGCGAGGACGTGGACGGCGACGGTGAGGTAGAAGTAGAAATCCTCGAATGCTATCTGAACAAGGCGGACAACCAGACCTATTATGCCAATTCTCAGATGATGCAGGTACATCTCATGGCGGGCGACGTGATGCTGTATGCCTATGAACCGGATCTCTATGAGCAGTTTATGAGCGCCGACGCTCTGAAGGATGCCCATTTCTTCACACCGCTGGGCGAGGGGATCGCCGGACTGTCGGAGGACGGCACCTACTGGAACTGGAAGGATGACGCCCGCGTGACCGGCGATGCAACACTGTCTACCCTCCCCAAGGAATTGTTTTTCGGCGTGCGGCAGTCTACCGGCACCGCCAAGGACAGCGCGGAGATGCACGATCAGGGGATGCGTCTGATGGAGGCGCTGATAGCAAACCTGCCCACGACGAAGTAGTTTTTCATTGACAAAAGTTTGCTTGCCTGCTACAATTCAGGCAGGAGACCGTTCAAAAAATCATAGAGAAGTGTGCAAAAATGAAACGAATACTAACGATCGGATTGGCAGCGGCGCTGCTGCTGTCGGTCATGCTGGTCGGCTCGGTGCCGGTCAGCGCGGAAAAGAATCTGTGCGAAACCTTTGATGTCCTGTTCAGCTATCTGCTGGAATTCAACACCGACGGCGCCCCCAAGACAGAGTTCACCGCCAGCGACATGGGGTATTGGGTGCGGCGGCAATACGACAGCGTATACAGCGACCGGGTCCAGGGCGAATGGGAGAACGGCGTGTTCACCGAGTCCGAGAACGGCCTGTATGCCGCCTATCCGGCGGCGCATTTCGAGAGCATTGCCCACCGGCTCTTCGATTTTGAGGGCACTCTGCGGGACAAGCTGCAGCAGGAGGCGGAGCCTTATGCCGCCCTTGTTTATGATGCGACAAATGACCGTTTCATCTGGACTGCCGGCGGCAAGGGCGGTATCATCTACGAGCAGCAGGGCTATACGGTGAATGCCGACGACACCTATACGGTGTATTACCGGACAGGCGATCCGGACGAAAACGAGGATTCTGCCGTCGTGTGGAAGGATGGGTATATCCGTCTGCAGGTGCAGCTGGATGAAACGCTGGTAAAGGTACTGAAAACCGATCTGGTGCAGCAGCTGCCCGCCACAGGGCTCATCACCCCCGGTACCGTGCTGCCGGATGTCAAATACGAGGTAGACGACGGCATCCGCATCGACGGCGACCGGGCGTTCCCGGCCGACACGGTGGTGCAGGCGAAAAAGCTGGAGGGCGAGCGGATACCGGCGACCGTCAAGACGGCGCTGGAGGGCGTAGCCGCCGACGGCAAGCTGGTTGTATTCGACATCACGGCGAAGGGCACCGGCGATACGGTGCAGCCGAGCGGCAAGGTGACCGTCACCTTCGCCATTCCCCCGACCCTGTCCGCCGAGAACCTGAAGCTCTATTATGTGGCTGAGAACGGCGCGAAAGAGGAGATCGCCATCACCGTGAATGCGGCAGAAAAAACCGTGACGGCGGAACTGACCCATTTCTCCCTATATGTGCTGTGCAATACCTCCGCGGCCGCCGGCGGCGCCAATACCCCGCCTATGGGCGAGAATGTGCGCCTTATCGTGGCTATTGCAGCGGCAGCATTGGTGGCCGCCGCGATCTGCATCCTCACCGTAAAAAAGAAACGCGACAATAAGCACTGAGCCTTTCACCTCCGCACCGATGGGTGCGGAGGTTTTTTCTGTCCGGGTGCGGACTATTTTGCCGGACAACGGATATACTAACCGGGATAGTTCATGCACAGAAAGGCAGGCGTCCCCTATGGCTGTATCGGTCATCCGCACCGTCATACTGTATATTCTGCTCATGGTCGCCATGCGCATCATGGGCAAGCGTCAACTGGGCGAGCTGCAACCATCCGAGCTGGTGATCACGCTGCTGCTGTCCGATCTGGCCAGCGTCCCCATGCAGGACAACGGTCTGCCGCTGCTCAACGGCATCCTGCCCATTCTCGTGCTGGTGGCAGTGGAGATCGTGCTGTCCTGCCTGATGCTGAAATTCCCCACCGTATCCCGGATCATCAGCGGCTCCCCCGTGCCGATCATCCGGGACGGGCAGCTGGACGAGACCGCGATGAAGCGGCTGCGCATCACCATTGACGATCTCATCGAAGCCTTACGTCAGCAGGACATTTTCGACCTGCGGCAGGTACAGTATGCCATTGCCGAAACCAACGGCCACATCAGCGCCTTTTGTTATCCCCGATTTCAGCAGGCTACGCTGGGAGATGTGCACGGGGGCGAGCTGCCGGACAGCGGGATGCCGGTGGTCATCGTCAGCGACGGCAAACGCTCCGACTGGGGCATGCAGCTGTGCGGCCTGGATGAAAGCTGGCTGCAAAAGACCCTGCGGCAGCGCGGCTGCCCCCTGCAGGAGGTGTTTCTGCTGACGGCGGATAAAACCGGCGCGGCCTTTCTGCTTACCCGCCGTCAGGTACAGCAATCGGCCGCACAGGAGGAATGCTCATGAAGCGGTTATGGCTGGCCGCCGCGCTGGCGGGCCTTGTCGTCGGGCTGTGCGCACTGTCTCTGACCTGCCAGCGTCGGCAGGTGACGGTGCTGCTGGAGGAACTGACCCGGGTAGAGGAGGTCTATCGGGCCGAGGGAGCCGACGCCGCCCAACCGCTGGCGCAGCAGTTCTCCGAGGATTACACCCGGCGCACCCGACTGTTCCCCTACTATATCAGCCACGACGATCTCATCGACGGGCAGGAGTGCGCCGCCGTGCTGCCGGTGATCCTCAGCAGCGAGGCACAGGAGGAATTCCCCGTGGAAGCCGCCCGATGCCGCACCCAGCTAAAAAAGCTGCTGGCATTGGAAACCCCCGCGCCGGAAAATGTATTCTAAGACGATCCCGCAAGCTGTACGTGGATCCACGGCGAGAAGGCATCGTCGAAAGCAAGCCTTTCGGTGCAAAACACACCGTCGGATCCCGACGAGGGATATGGAGCTGTCATAGATTTTTCGCAAGCAGCGGGCCGTCTGCAAGGGCGGTCCGCCGTCCTCTGTCCGAAAAGCGGTCGATGCCCGGAATTTTTTATTTTTTCGTTGCTTTTCTGCGGCAGGTGCGGTACAATAGATGTGTTTCTATCCCAATCAATGTTTGGAGACGTCTATGGAGATCGCATTTCATACACTGGGCTGTAAGGTCAATCAATACGAGACCGAGGCCATGCGGCGGCTCATGGAAACCGCCGGATATACCACCGCCGAATATGCCGCCGACAGCACGCCGGATGTTCTGGTGATCAATTCCTGCACCGTCACCGGTGAAAGCGACCGCAAGCTGCGGCAGCTGCTGCGCCGCTATCGCCGGGAGCAGCCCCAAGCCGTTTTGGTGCTCACCGGCTGTATGCCCCAGGCCTTTCCGGACACCGCCGCGGCACTGGCTGAAGCGGATATCGTGCTGGGCAATGCCGCCCGCCGGGCGCTGCCGGAGCATATCGCCGCCTATTTGCAGCATCGGCAGCGCATCGTGGACATTCCCGCCCACGACGCCCGGTTGGAGCCTCTGTCCATCGACCGGTTCGAGGGACGCACCCGCGCCTTTGTCAAAATTCAGGATGGGTGCAACCGCTTCTGCTCCTACTGTATCATTCCCTATGCCCGGGGGAGGGTGCGCTCCCGCTCCCCGAAGGATATCCACCGGGAGCTGGAGACGCTGGCGGAAAAAGGGTATAAAGAGGCCGTGCTGGTGGGCATCAACCTCACCGCCTACGGACAGGACACAGGACTGAATATCGCCGATGCGGTCGAGGCCGCCTGCGCCGTGCCGGGCATCTGCCGGGTGCGGCTGGGCTCGCTGGAGCCGGATTTTATGACGGAGGAGATCCTGTCCAGGCTGGCGGCACAGCCGAAGCTGTGTCCCCAGTTCCATGTGGCGCTGCAAAGCGGATGCGACGCCACCCTGCGGCGGATGAACCGTCACTACACCGCCGCCGAGTTTGCTGTACTGTGCCGGCAGCTGCGGCAGCTATTCCCCGGCTGCGCCTTGACCACCGATATTATGGTGGGCTTCCCCGGCGAGACAGAGGAGGAATTCGCCCAGTCGCGGGAGTTCGCCCGCACCATCGGCTTTTCCCGCGCCCATGTGTTCGCCTATTCCCGCCGTCCCGGCACGGCGGCGGATAAAATGCCCGGTCAAGTTTCCAATGCCGTCAAGGCTCAGCGCAGCCGCCGGATGATCGACGCCTGCGAGGAAAGCGCAGCCGCCTATGCCGCCGGATACGTGGGGCAGACCGTAGAGGTGCTGCTGGAAACACCGGAGAAGGACGGCACCGTCGTGGGGCACACCGCCACCTATCTGACGGTGCGCGCCGTCACCGATCGCCCCTCCGGCAGTCTGATCCCGGTGCACATCACCCGGACGGAGGGAGACACGCTCCACGGCACAGAAGTACACTAACCGAAGGGAGGGCGGTTCATGCCGCTGGAATTCCGACCCCGCCGGGCTTTTCGGAAGCCGGGGAAAAAAATGCAGCTTGCGCTGGCCATAATTCTGTTGCTGATCGCCGCCGCCTTTGTAGCATTCTGGGTGGCGGTGCGACTGCATCAGACTGCCGCTCCGGCTGAGGACAGCGACGACAGCTCCGCCGACGTCTCCGGCGTGCAGGCTGATCCCACCTGGGAGCCGGCCTATCTGCTGGTACTGCTGTCGGATGAGGACACGCTTCGACCGGTGCTGCTGCGCTCCGATCCTCTGCGCCCAATTTTGCAGGCCACTCCCCTGTCCGGCGCGGCACAGCTGAGCGAGACCGCCCGGTTGGACGCCCTCTATCGGAAAGAGGGCGCGGCGTCTGTCACCGCAGCGGTAGCAAAAGCGCTGGACGTTCCCCTGACCCACTATATCGCCATGCGCTCCGACGAGGTGGAGAGCTGGCTCAACTATCTGGAAAACGGCCTGACCCTCACACTGCCGGAAGCAGTCCGATCCGGAGCGCTGCAATTAGAGGCCGGAGAACGCAATCTCACCGCCACACAGGTGACGCTGCTGCTGCGCTACACCGGTTGGAGCGATGCCGGATATGGAGACACGGTCGCCGCCGATGCGCTGACGGCGATGCTCAACCAGTATTTCCGCTCCGGGCGGCATCCTCAGGGGGATTTTTCCGCCCTGTCCAATCTGTGTAAGACCGACCTGCGTATCAGCGATTTTACCGCCGACGCCGCCAGGCTGACCTATCTCATGGCCCAGAATCAGGGGGCTCTGTGCCGGACCGTCCTTCCGCAATGGAGACAGGACGCCAACGGCGTCGTGCCGGAAGCCGCCCCCTACGCACAGGCTGTTTCCCCGTAGCCGGCCAAAAAACCTGAAAGGAGTCCGCCATGAAAGTCGGAAAACGTATATTCCTGTGTCTGACGGCGCTGATGCTGCTATTCAGTAGCGGCTGTATGGATTGGGGACTGCCCTCCGGACAGCCCGCTGCAGCCGATCCGGATAAATACCGGGCGCAGTTTTCCGACCGCTGGTGCTATTCCCGTTTGGAGGAGCGGCTGCGCACCGACTACGGCGCGGTGTATACGGCGCTGACCGACAGCTTTGCGCAGGATGAGACGGTGCAGGTTTCCGAGCAGTCCGGCATGCTGCCGGGTATCACCATCCGTCTGCCGGAGCCTATCGCCCGGGAGGAAGCCGAAACACTCTACACCGCCGTGCTGTATGACAACCCCGCCTTTTTTTATGTGCTGGGCAGCTACTCGGTCAGCGGCATGAATGAGACCACATACAACACGCTGACCCTGTGCTATTCCATGCCCGCCGAAACCCGCCGCGCCGCCCGGGCGGCGCTGGAAACCGTCGTCAGGGACATCCGACAGCAGCTGCCCGCCGATCCGTATGAGCAGGAGCTGTATCTCTACGATCAGGTGATGGAGCGCTGTACCTACGACAGCGCCGTTGCCGACGGGATCAAGGACAATCCTCAAGCCTACACCGCCTACGGCGCCCTGGTGGAGGGAAAGGCTGTCTGCGAGGGTTATGCCCGGGCGCTGCAGCTGCTCTTTCACGAAGCCGGCATCGAGGGGGTGCCCGTGACCGGCCGTGACAATGCCGCCGGAAACGGCCATATGTGGAATATGGTCCGCATCCACGGCGCGCTGTACTATCTGGATGCCACCTACGACGATTCCGACGTAGCGCCCCATCACCGATTCTTCAACATTACCACCGCCCAGCTCCTGCAAGATCGCACCATAGACGAAAGTCCCTTCTGGGGAGAGGAATGCACCGCCACCGCCGATAACTACTATGTGCGGCAGGGCACCTTCATCGACACCTACCAGCGGCAGACCATCGCCCGGGTGCTGGCAGACCGGCTGCAGCAAGGGGATACCGCCGTGGAGCTGCGGTTTGCCCCGGATAAATACGCCAACGGACTGCTGTTTCTGAAGAACTCCACCCAAACCCTCAAGCTGCTGAACCCTCTGCTGGCGGATACCGGCCGCAAGATCGAGGAATATACTCTGTATTCCACCGCCGAATATCACCTGCTGACCTTTGAGCCGCGTTAAGGGCGGCATGGGGCGCAACCCGCCCGGGACGGCACGACATCAGGGAAACATAAGCCCACAGAAAAAGCGGACAGCTCACAAGAGCTGCCCGCTTTTGGCATCCTGCGGTTTACTTGGTTTCTTCCTTCAGTGTCACCGGCACCGTAAAGGAGGATACGCGCCCGGTACGGCTGTCGGAACGCATCAGCGTCAGCGTCACCTGATCGCCCACGGCATGCTTGGACAGCGCGCTGCGCAGAGAGCTGTAATCCGTGACGGTCGTATCGTCCACCGCCACGATCAGATCACCCACCGCCGCATCGGTGCCCTGTAAAGAGGATCCGTCCGTGATGGAGGCGATCAGGAAGCCCTGATACATCCCCGAGGAAACGGTCTTGCCGGTGATGCCCAGCGCCACGCGGCCCTTGACATATCCGTCGGACATGAGGGAATCAATGACCTTTTTCGCCTCGTTGATGGGGATGGAGAAGCCCAGCCCCTCGTATCCGCTGGCAGCGATCTTAGCGGAGTTGATGCCCACGACCAGCCCCTGACTGTTGAGCAGCGGACCGCCGGAATTGCCGTAATTGATGGCGGCATCCACCTGCAGACACTTGATGGCATAGCCGGTGTCGTCATACACATCCCGCGCCAGCGCCGACACGATGCCCTGAGTCGCCGTCCAGGACAGCCCCGCGGCATTGCCCAGCGCCACCACCCGGTCGCCTACCGACAGCGCCGAGCTATCACCGAACTGAGCGGCGCTCAGACCGGTGGCATTGATCTTAATGACCGCCAAATCCGTAGACTGATCCGCTCCAATGATCTTAGCATCCTCGTAGGTCTTACCGTCGTAGGTGGTCACGTCAACCCGGTCATAACTCTTGCCGGTGCTCTCGTTGGTGACGCAGTGCCAGTTGGTGATGATATAGCCGTCCTCCGTCATCACAATGCCGCTGGCCGCCCCTGCCTTGGTCACGGAGCTTTCGCCGAAATTGAAGCTCTTACTCTGAGAATAAACGGTGATGACCACGGTGGAATCCAGATTGCGGTTGACCACCTCTTTGGTGGACAGACCGCCGTCGTTATCGTTCCAATCCTGGATATTCAACGAGGGAGCACCAGTGCTGCTGCCACTACCGTCGGAATCGGAGACGGTCGTCCCATCCGGGCCGGTATCCACCTTATTGGCTGCCGCCAACGCCAGGAGCACCGCCGAACCGATCAGACACACAGCCGCTACCAAAGCGATCGCCACGATCCAGCCGTTGTGCTTTTTACGAGGGGGCTGCGGCGGCTGACTGCCGCCGCCACCGTAAGTCGTTGCGGAGAACGGGGGCGTATAATACCCGCCGGTGGGCGGTGTGTAGGAGCCGCCCGCAGGAGGCGTATAGGAATTCCCGGTGGGATTCGTATACCCCCCGTTGCCCGCCGGGGAGGTATAGCCGCCGTTGTTTCCCCCATTGCGTGGGGGCACATACCGATAGCTGCCGTCGCTGCTCCAGCCGTTAAAGGGAGGCTGGGTGCCGGACGAACCGGCGTTTCCCGCCGTTTCAGCTGTACCGGCGGATGCAGCAGCACCCGATTCCGGCGCCGCACCGGCGCTTGCCGGAGCAGTGGTGGCAGGTTCGACCGGGGCCGCATCGTTAACCGGCTCCGTATTCTCGTTCAAGGGATCCATTCTCCATTCATCAGACATATCGCACACAACCTTCCTTTGTTGTTCTGATCACAGTATACCGGGGTATTGTGAACATTTGTTGAAAACAAACGGCAGAATTATTGAATAATCGCCTTATCCTCGCCGTCGGCCGCCGGGATCCAGAAAGAAAACTCCGTATATTCTCCGGCCACACTGCGCACGGTAATCTCCCCCTGATGAAGATTGATCACCGTCTTGACAATATACAGTCCCAGTCCCATGCCGTTTTTATCCAAACTGCGGGAGCGGTCGCTCTTGTAAAACCGTTCAAAGATCTGGGGCATCTCCTCCGGCGGAATACCGTCGCCGGTATTGCGGATGGCACAATAGATGCGCGCATTCTTCCGGATCAGGCGGATGTCGATGGTGCCGCCCTCGTTCGTAAACTTGATAGCGTTGTCCAACAGGTTATACAGCACCTGCCCCATCAGATCGTGATCTCCCAGGAAAATATAATCCTCGCAATCCTCCAGCCCGGTGATCCGCAGACGTTTCTTTTCGATCCGCTGCTCCGAGGATACCAGCACACTGCCCACCAGCTCGGTGAGATTGACCCGGCTGCGATTGAGCTTCAACTCTCCGGCGTCGATCCGGGTCAGATCCAGCATGCTGCGCACCAGCCGGGACAGGCGCTTCACCTCATCGGACACGATCTTCATATAGTGGCGTTGCTTTTCCGCCGGGATGGTGCCGTCCAGAATCCCGTCCACGAACCCGGTGATGGTGGTCATGGGAGTTTTCAGCTCATGAGACACGCTGGCGATGAAATTGCGCCGCATGGTCTCCAGCGAGGACAGCGACACCGCCATATGATTGAGAGAATCCGCCAGCTCCGCCACCTCATCCTGTCCGGATACCGACAGCCGGGCGCTGAAATCCCCCTGGGCAAACCGCCGGGTCGCCGCCGCCATCTGCCGCAGAGGCTTCACGATGCGGTAAGTGAGCCAATAGGTGACGATGAACGCCAGCATCAGCGTGATCATCGTGGACAGCAGATACACCTGCCAGTTGGAGCGAAAGGTCTGCGCCACTGTGGTGACCGGGGCAGAAATGAATATATAGCCCAGCGTATAGCCCTTGATCCGCACCGGTGCTGCCGCCGTATACCGGCGGGTGTGGAACAGCCCCTCCAGCGTCCCCACCGTGAAATACCCTTTTTCCACCTGCGGCACCAGCGCACTCAGAGCCGTATTGCCCACATACACCGACTGACTGCCGTCGGAGCAGACCAGCACCTTGCCCTGAGCATCCGTCAGCAGAATGGTGGAATCCAGCGCCTCCGCCATCATCCGTAAAAAGGGATACAGCGCCGTTTGGTCCATCTGGTAGGTCACGGAGCCATCCGATTTCAGCAAACTGTCGGTCTCCTGGGTAGCGGTATGGCGGGCAATGCTGGCGGCGTTATCCACCAGCAGCATCCGTTTTTCTTCTGCCACCGACCGGGTGAACAGCAGCACCTGCAAGCCCGTCATCACCAGAAAGCAGGAAACAACAATGGCGGTCACCACCGTATAATATTTGGAAAATACGCTCTTAAACACAAGGATCCCGCCTTATCTCATCAAAAGTCCGGTCAATTCTCCGGGTCCTTCACCTCGAATTTATAGCCCACGCCCCAGACGGTCTTCAGCGTCCACTGATCGGACACGCCGTCCAGCTTCTCCCGCAGACGCTTGATGTGGACATCCACCGTGCGGCTGTCGCCGTAATACTCGAAGCCCCACACCTCGTCCAACAGCTGATCCCGGGTATACACCCGGTTTGGATTGCTGGCCAGGTGGTAGATCAGCTCCATCTCCTTAGGCGGTGTATCCACCACCTTGCCCCGCACCCGCAGTTCGTAATTCTCCATATTGATATACAGGCCGTCGTATTCCACCTTGCGTTCCTTTTTAGCCTCGCTGATGCCGCTGCGACGCAGCACCGCCTTGATGCGGGCGATTACCTCTTTGGTCTCAAAGGGCTTCACCACATAATCGTCAGCGCCCAGCTCCAGACCCAAAACCTTGTCGAACACCTCGCCCTTGGCGGTGATCATAATGATGGGGCACTGGGATTTTTTCCGGATCTCCCGGCAGACCTGCCAGCCGTCCAGCTTGGGCATCATCACATCCAGCAGCATGAGATCCGGCTTTTCGGTGTCGAACAGCTCCACCGCCCTGGCACCGTCGGAGACCGTAACGGTGTCAAAGCCTTCCTTTTCCAGATACAGGCGCAGCAGCTCGCAGATATTGCTGTCGTCATCCACGACCATGATTTTCAATCCGGGCATATTGCTCTAACCTCCTCTAAAGGGTATGTTATTATTAAACAGTGTACCACATTTTCCGGCGGGAGTATGAACAGAAAATAAATTTATCCGGCTAAAATGCGTTCAATCAGCGCATTGGATACCAGGAATCCCCGACGGGAAAACCGAATTCCCGCCGCATCCGCCGTCACCAGTCCGGCAGGCAGAGCGGCGGCCCGCCGGCGCCACTCCTCCGGGATCCCGTGGCCGAACCGGGAGGAAAACCCCGCCTCGGTCAGTCCCTCGGTCAGCCGCAGACGCAGCAGCGCGTATTCCGTCTCGCTGCCCGTGGGGATATCTGCGTCCTTTTCCTCCACCGGCTCGCCTCCGGCCAGAAACGCCGCGGTGCTCCGGGGATATTGAAAGCGCGTATGCCCCAGACAGGAGCTGGCAGCCGGACCGATCCCCAGATAGGGATCGCTGTTCCAGTATTTAAGGTTATGGCGGCTCTCCTTGCCGGGGCGGGCGGCATTGGATATCTCATATTGACGATACCCCGCCGCCTCCAGCCCATCCATCGCCAGCTCATACAGCTCGGCGGCGGTATCCTCATCCGGCAGAACGGGCGGGTGCGCTCCGAAGGGGGTGTGGGGCTCCAGCTTCAGCAGATAGGCGGAGGCGTGGGTCGCACCCGATTCCGCCAGACACCGCACCGATTCTCCCACGCTCGCCGCCGTCTGCCGGGGAATCCCCAGCATCAGATCCAGCGAAACATTGTCGATCCCCGCCCGCCGGGCATCCGCCATCGTGCGCGCCACATCCGCCGGGGTATGGCGACGTCCCAGCGCCTGCAGCTCGGCAGAGATCGCCGACTGCATTCCCAGCGACAGGCGGTTGCCGCCCGCCGCCGCAAAGGCCGCCAGCGTCTCCCCCAGGTCATCGGCGGGATTGGCCTCCAGCGTCACCTCCGGCTCGGCCCCGTCGAACAGCCGGAAGCATCGCCCGGCAGTATCCAGAATGGCCGCCAGCCGTTCACCCCCCAGCAGCGCGGGGGTGCCGCCGCCGAAATACAGTGTGTCCGCCGAAACGTCCAGCCGCTCACCCCAGCGCTCCAAAGCCGCCCGCACACCGGCGGTATAGGCATCCAGCGCCGCCACATCCCGGGGCGGCGCAGAATAGAAATCGCAATAGGGACATTTCTGCACACAAAAGGGCACATGGATATATAAGCCGATTGGCTGCATACGCATTCCTCATTTCCGTCTCTATCATACCATGCTTTCGCCGATTCGGCAACGATAATATCCATTCCGGGCAGAAAAGGACCGGGGACATACGGGAATCGCATCGGACCCCCGTATATTCCCGGTCTGTATCATGTCAACCGCCCGCACAGCACCGGATGCCCAGTCCCCGGCATCCGGTGCTCGGCACGGCTGCCATCACCGCTTTCTGACCGCCACCAGCAGACCGGCCAGCAGGAGCAGGGCGGAAACCGCCACCCATACGCCGACACGGAGCATTTCGCTCCGGCTCATACCCGTGTCGCTGCCGGATGCCGTGTCCTCCTGCGTCTGCCCCTGCTGCGAAAAACCGTTCATGCCGCCGGGACGGTTCTGCCTCTTTCCGTTCCCGTCCGGCTCGGTATTTGCACCGGCATCCGATTCGCCGTCCGGCATAGTCGGCGGCTCGGCGCCGCTCGCATCGCCATCCTGTCCGGCATCCGATTCACCGCTGGGCAGATTGGGCGGCTTTCTGCCGTTTCCGCTCTGGCCGTCGGACGATCCGTCGCCGTCGTTGTCAAAGCTCGGCGGTGTACGATCGCCTCCGCTGCCGCCGGGCGGCTCCGGTCTGGAGCTGTCGCTGCCGTCGGGCTTTTCCGGCATGGTCGGCCGGTTGTCATCCGACGCGGCGGAGTCATCGCCGTCCGCCGTGCCCGGCGCTGCCCCGTCGGGCATCTCCGGGCGATCGGCGCTGTCGCCGCCGTTGCCGAAGGGGGCGCTGCCCCCGGAAAAACCGCCCATGCCGCCACCCATACCGCCGCCGGTCGTAGAATTATCCACGGTGATGGCCGTCTCGGTATCGTCAATCTTCAGTGTCACCGCATCGCCCACCGAAATTTCGGGCGTGCTCAGGATCACCGAGGTAAAGGCGCAGGGGATTTCCTTTTCCAGAACGGGCGTGCCGTCGGCATCCGTCAGGGTGACCGTGGAGCCTGCACTGCCGGACACGGTCCGCATCACAAACCCTTGCGCAGATGTGCTCTCAGGGCCCTCCGCCATCTGGCTGCCGCCGCAGGCGATCACCGTGCCTCCGGATATGGTGAATGTTCCGCCGTTCTCGCTGCCGTAATCCACGGCACTGTTGGGGCCGGTGCCGTTGAGACTGATAAACAGATTGCCGCCCGTGATGCGGATGCTTCCGTTGGAATCCAGTCCGTCGGCGTCCCGGCCATCCCGATTGATGATGGTGATATCGCCGCCGGACAGAGTGATCAGCGAATTGGTGCCGTCTCCGTTGGCGTTGATGCCGTCATCGGTGGCCGCGATGGTTACTGTGCCGCCCGCAATGGTGATGTCATTGGCCTCGATGCCCTCACAGCTTTCGGTGATTGTGACGGTGCCCGATTCCAGATAGAATACCGCATCCCCGTCGTCATTACCGGCGTGCAAGCCGTCGTCGCCCGCCCCCACCGTGATGGCCGCCTCCCGGATCTTGATGGCATCGTGAGCGTGAACGCCGTCCACCCCGGCGGTGATATCGACCGTGCCGCCGGTGAACACCAGCGTATCGTTACACACGATGCCATGCTGATGCTCCGACCGGACCGTCAGCTTTCCGGTGCCGTTGACGGTCAGATCATCCCGGGAATAGATCGCTCCGTCGACCGTCGCGGTTTCGTCGTCCAGCGTGAAGGTCAATGTATTCTCGCTGCCCTCCCCAAGGGTCAAAAACACCTTATCCGCCTGCTCGATGTGCAGCGGTGCGGCGCTGTCCGACGTGATATCCACCCCATCGAACAGCAGCCAGATCTTATCGTCCCCGTCGGCATCCACCCGCACGGAGCCGGAAAGCTCACCGGAAAGGACATAGCGCCCGGCATAGACGATGTAGAGCGTATCCTGGCTGAAATATGCGCCGTTGCCGGAGATCTTCGCCCCATCGCCGGTGAGCAAAATTTGCGTTGCGCCCTTGGTATCCCACGCGCCGTCCAGATCGTTGGCGGTGAACCGGTCGGAGGTGGCCTCGTCCTCCTTACGGTGCACGACGGTGATGCCGAGCCTTTCGCCACACATGAACAGAACGGTCACAAGGAGCATGAGCACCGTCACGGCAACGCACAGGATGTCGATCCGCTTCGTCTTAGACATACGCTCCGCTCCTTATCCCATATAGTCGCCGTTGTAGCTCACCAGTGTCGCGCCGGTCACACCCCGCATGGCGGACAACGCGTTGATGAAATCGGTGTTGTCGTCCTTCAGCCGCACCTCCGTATTGACCTCGATAAGGCCGTTCTGCGCCCTCTTGGATTTCACCGCACACCGCTCCACCTGCGCGTTGACATACTTCATGGCCTCTATCTCGCTCTCGTGATTCTCGCAGGTGAGCACCAGAATGTAAGGATTCTTATGAGGCTTTTTATTGACGAAGAACAGCAGAATCAGCCCGATGATCACACTGCCGATGACCGCCAGCGGGATCATACCCGCCGCCAGAATGATCCCCGCGGCAATGGACCAGAACAGAAACGCAATGTCCAGCGGCTCCTTGATGGCCGTACGGAACCGGACAATGGACAGTGCGCCCACCATGCCGAGGGACAGCACCACGTTGGATGTGACTGCCAGGATCACCTGAGAGGTGATCATGGTCAGCGCAATGAGCGTCACACCGAAGGAGGACGAATACATCACGCCCCGATAGGTCTTTTTATACACAAAGAAGATAAACAGCCCAATACCGAAGGCCAGCAGGATGGTCAGCACCATATCCAGCGGGCTGACGGCGGTCACGTTTTCCAGAAAGCTGGATTTGAAAATATCACTGAATGTCATAACAGCAAAACTCCTTTTTCAGCCGTATATACGGCATTGTTCGTATTTGGAAAAAGCGCTGACCCGGCGTCCGGGCAGGGTGACGGCATCCCGGATAATATCCGGCAGGTATGCGTCCCACTTTACCTCCAGGATCATGGGAGCATCCCCCGCCGGGAGCGTGAGAGCGGCAGGATTGAGGAAATCGGTGTTTCCCATCCCCGTGCGAATATCCCGGTCGATGGTCACCCGGACATTCCCCGGCGCAAAGACGAACGGATCCCGGGTATAGTCCACGATGGTTTTCGGCCGCAGCCCCCGGGAGCGCATTTTGGCGTACAGCTCCACACACAGAGGATGTCCGCTCTCCCGCATCCATCCGATATCGCCGTCGATCAACCGTCGGGTCTCCTCTGCGGTGAGCCGACAGCTCCCCTTGGCGCACAGGCCGTTCATCTTGCTCTTCTTTTCCAGCACGATAAACGACGGGTCCAGGTTATAGCAGCGGATGCGGAATTTTTCGCGGCAATTCACGCCGTCGATCTTTTCCCGCAGCGCCGTGTCCCCCGGCGTATCGAAATACAGGCTCCGTATCCGATACATGCCGTCTATGGCGTGGGCATCCCGCTGCATCACGGCCGAAAGACGGGACAGCAGGATTCGACGGTCCAGCGCATTGATCTCATGTTTCCATTCATGACGGTACTGCATATTAGCTACCTCCTTTCCGGATCGTATGCCCGCAGTATACCGGGCAAAGCTAAAATGCACTTAAAAAGGAGAAAGAAATCTTCACCTTTCTTTCGGTTCTATAATAAATGTTGGGGTCAGGCGATGAACCTGACCCCTTAGCAATAGAAAAAGGTTGAGCATAGAGATAGAATCCTTTACAATGAAAG
>CAKUAQ010000030.1 GCA_934636435.1 uncultured Eubacteriales bacterium | reverse complement strand
GTGGAATGTCAGGACGAGCGCAGCCAATACAAGAACAAGGACAAGGCCATGCGGGTGCTGCGCTCCCGCCTGCTGGAGCAAAAGCAGCAGGCACAGCGCTCCGCCATCGCCGCCGACCGCAAGGCGCAGGTGGGTACCGGCGACCGCAGCGAACGCATCCGCACCTATAATTTCCCCCAGGGGCGGGTCACCGACCACCGCATCGGGCTGACGCTTTATAAAATCGACGCCATTATGAACGGCGATCTGGACGAGCTGATCGACGCTCTCATCACCGCCGACCGGGCGGAGAAGCTCCGTCAGGCCGAAACCGCCGCTCTCTAAAACTGTGAACACCGAGGTCATGCCGACATGAATACCCGCTTATTATCCCCCACACCCGAGGGCATCGAGGAGGCCGCCCGCCTGCTGCGGGAAGGGGCGCTGGTGGCTATCCCCACCGAGACCGTCTACGGACTGGCGGCCGACGCGCTCAACCCGCAGGCCGTGGCTTCCATCTTCGCCGCCAAAGGGCGGCCCATGGACAATCCGCTGATCGTCCACATCGCCGATATACGGGACTGGACACCGCTGGTGCAGTCGATCCCCGACAACGCCCGCCGTCTGGCGGAAGCCTACTGGCCGGGGCCGCTGACCATGATCCTGCCCGCCGCCCCCTGCATACCGGCGGAGGTGCGAGGGGGGCTCACCACCGTAGCGGTGCGGTTCCCCGCCGACCCGGTGGCGCAGGCGGTGATCCTCCACGCCGGATGCCCGCTGGCCGCGCCCTCCGCCAATCGCTCCGGTGCCCCCAGCCCCACCAACGCCGCCCGGGTCATGGAGGATATGCAGGGGCGCATCGCCGCCGTGCTGGATGGCGGCCGCTGCGCCGTCGGCGTGGAATCCACCGTGGTGGATCTGTGCTCCGACCCGCCCCGTCTGCTGCGCCCCGGCGGCATAACCCCGGAAATGCTGGAGGCAGTGGTAGGGCCTGTCGCCATCGACCCCGCCGTGACCCACGCGCTGCAAGCGGGAGCGGTGGCCGCCTCCCCCGGCATGAAATACAAGCACTACGCCCCCAGGGCACGGGTGCGGCTCGTCAAGGGCACCCCCGCCGCCTACCGCGCCTATGTGGAGGCACATAAAGCCCCCGGCGTGGCGGCGCTGTGCTTTAATGAGGATGTGCCCTATCTCACCGTGCCCGCTCTGTCCTACGGACATCGGGACGCCCCGCTGGAGCAGGCGCAGCAGGTGTTTGACGCTCTGCGACGGCTGGACGAGATGGGGGCCGAGACCGTGCTGGCCGCCTGTCCCCGGCCAAAAGGCGTCGGGCTGGCGGTCTACAACCGCATGATCCGGGCCGCCGCCTTTGATGTCGTGAATACCATCCGGGTGATTGGTCTGACCGGCCCCACCGGTGCCGGGAAATCCACCGTGGCGGCGGTTTGGCGGCAGATGGGGCTGGCGATCATTGATTGCGATGCTCTTGCCCGACAGGTCACGCAGCCGCGCAGCCCCTGTCTGGACGCGCTGGCGGAGGCGTTCGGCGGCGATATCCGCCGCCCCGACGGCACCCTCAACCGGGCGTTGCTGGCGCAGCGGGCCTTTGCCGATCCGGAGCACACCGCCCGCCTGAATGCCATCACGCATCCGGCCATACGCTCCCTCATTCGCCAGCGGCTGGAGGAGGCTGCCGACGAGGGAAACGGCACGGCAGTGCTGGATGCTCCCACCCTGTTTGAGGCGGGCGCCGACGCCCTGTGCGACACGGTGGTGGCGGTGCTCGCCCCGGCCGAACAGCGACTCGCCCGCATCCGGGCGCGGGACGGGTTGACTCCGGAGCAGGCGCAGCAGCGTATGGCGGCACAGCAGCCGGATGGTTTCTATGCCCGTCCGGGAGTGCAGGTGCTGGACAATGTCGGCAGCCAAAAAGCGCTGCGGGACGCAGCCGCCCGGCTGGCAAGGGGGTGGCTGACCCCGTGAACGACAAAACCACCGCCGCCCCCCGGCGTAACATCCGGCGCACGCTTTTAAGGCTGATCGGCAGCGCAATGCTGCTGACGACGGCGGCACTGCTGCTCAATCGGGGATATCACCACTATCTGACCCGGGTCTACCCCATGGAGCACGCCCGGCTGGTCAACGAGGCCGCCGCCGAATACCAAATTTCGCCGTCTCTGATCTTCGCCGTCATTCACACGGAAAGCAGTTTCCGGGAGCAGGCCCTGTCCCCGGCGGATGCCAAGGGGCTGATGCAGCTCACCGACGACACCTTCAACTGGGCGCTGAGCCGGGCGGGCGAGACCGGCAAATACACCGTCGAGGATCTGTACGATCCGGCCGTCAATATTCACTACGGCGTGTATGTCCTGTCCCTCCTGGGGGAACAATTCGAGTATACCGAAACCGTGCTGGCCGCCTATAACGCCGGACAGGGGCGGGTCGGCTCCTGGCTGCAGGATCCCACCCTGTCGGCGGACGGCAAGCGGCTGGACAGCATCCCCTACCCGGAAACGGAAACCTATGTCAAGCGCGTGCTGGAGGCGCAGAAGCGCTACCGGACACTGTACCATATTGAATAATCACACGAAAGGAACGATCGACATGGAAGAAATCCAAAAAAACGCCGCAGACGAACTGCGGGAAAAGCTGTGCTACAAGCCGCAGCACGCGGCCACCGTCCTCTCCGACGATGAGCTGACCGCAGCCGACGCCTATTGCGAGGAGTACAAGCGTTTCCTGGACGAGGCCAAAACCGAGCGGGAAGCCACTCTGGCCGCCATCGCTCTGGCGGAAAAGCACGGCTTTGTCCCCTTTGAACCGGGAATGCCTCTGGCGCCCGGCGACAAGGTGTACTGCAACAATCGGGGCAAAGCGCTGCTGCTGGCGGTCATCGGCACCCGCCCCATCACCGACGGTGTGACCATCGCCGCCGCCCACATTGATTCCCCCCGGCTGGATCTCAAGCCGAATCCGCTCTACGAGGATTCCGAGCTGGCCTATTTTGATACCCACTACTACGGCGGCATCAAGAAATATCAGTGGACCGCCATCCCCATGGCGCTCCACGGCGTGGTGGTGCGCCGGGACGGCACGGCCGTGACCGTCAACATCGGCGAGGCGGACAGCGATCCGGTCTTCTGCGTCACCGACCTGCTGCCCCATCTGGGCGGCGAACAGATGAAGCGCCCCGCCACCGAGGTGGTGAAGGGGGAGGATCTCAACCTGCTCATCGGCTCCCGCCCCTTCCGCGGCGACAAGGGCAGCGAGGCGGTGAAGCTGAATATCCTCCACATTCTGTCGGAGAAATACGGCATCACCGAAGCGGACTTCCTCTCGGCGGAGCTGGAGATCGTGCCCGCCTTCAAGGCACGGGATATCGGACTGGATCGGAGTATGATCGGCGCCTACGGCCACGATGACCGGGTGTGCGCCTATCCGGCAATGACCTCCCTGTTATCCTGCGGCACCCCCGGCTACACCGCCGTCACCATTCTGGCGGACAAGGAGGAGATCGGCTCGGTGGGCAGCACCGGTATGCAGGCGGCTTTCCTGCGCTATTTCATCGACGATCTGGCCGCCGCCTTCGGTGCCAAGGGACACCATGTGCTGAGCCGCTCCATCTGCCTGTCGGCGGATGTGAACGCCGCTCTGGATCCCATCTATCCGGATGTGCTGGTGCGCTCCAATGCCGCCAAGCTGAACTACGGCGTATGCATCACCAAATATACCGGCGCCCGGGGCAAGAGCAGCACCAATGATGCTTCCGCCGAATATCTGGGGCAGATCCGCGCCATCCTGGATGAGGCCGGCGTGCCGTGGCAGATCGGCGAAATGGGCAAGGTGGACGCCGGCGGCGGCGGCACCGTGGCCATGTATATTGCCAATCTGGATGTGGACACCGTGGATCTGGGGGTGCCGGTGCTGAGCATGCACGCGCCCTACGAGGTCGTGGCCAAAATTGACGTGTACGCAGCCCATCAGGCGTTCCTCGCCACCATGCTGCGGTGAATCACCCGTCCCGGCAGTGGGTAAGCCACTGCCGGGATATTTCATACGGAGGAATGCGCGTGATTCGGATAATATATCAGGACGAGCATCTGCTGGTGGTGGAAAAGCCCGCCGGTCTGTCCGCACAGGAGGATGCCGCCGGCGGCGACAGCCTGCCCCGGCAATTGGCCGTGCAGGGGCTGCCGGTGCTGCCGGTGCATCGGCTGGATAAGAACACCGGTGGCGTGATGGTCTATGCCCGCACAAAACAGGCAGCCGCCGGTCTGTCCGCCATCGTCGGACAACACGAAATATTTCAGAAGGAATACATAATGCTGGTTTCCGGCTGTCCCCAGCCGGCCCGGGGCGAGCTGCATGACCTGCTCTATCACGACGTGCGCCGCAACAAATCCTATGTGGTCACCCGGGAGCGCCGGGGAGTGCGCCGGGCGGCGCTGTCCTATGCGGTCGCGGGCAGCTTTGCGGCGGAGAGCGGCACCGTCAGCCTCGTCCGGGTGCGGCTGCACACCGGGCGCACCCACCAGATTCGGGTGCAGTTTGCCTCCCGTCGGATGCCGCTGCTGGGGGATGCCCGCTACGGCGGGACGCGTGGGTGCCCGCTGGCCCTGTACAGCTGCCGACTGACCTTCCGCCACCCCGTCACCGGAGAAATCGTCTCCGCCGCCTGTCTGCCGGAGCGCACCGCCGCTCCCTGGTCATGGATACCGGGTGCGTGGACGCAACGAATTTCGTCTGCCTTTCCGGTTGACGGTGGCGACGATCTCTGCTATACTGATGTACAATTGAAGCAAGGAGGAACGAACCCATGAACTTTTTTGAAGAACTCCAAAATTACGACCCGCAGGTGGCCGCCGCCTGTCAGGATGAATTGCAGCGGCAGCGGCACAATATCGAACTGATCGCCTCCGAGAATATCGTCTCCAAGGCGGTGCTGCTGGCAGCCGGAGGGGTGCTCACCAATAAATATGCCGAGGGGTATCCCGGCAAACGCTATTACGGCGGCTGCCAGTATGTGGATGTGGTGGAGGATATCGCCCGCCAGCGGGCGATGGAGCTGTTCGGTGCCGAGCATGCCAATGTGCAGCCCCATTCCGGCGCCAACGCCAATCTGGCGGTGTTTTTTGCACTGCTGAACCCCGGCGATACGGTGATGGGAATGAACCTGTCCGATGGCGGGCATCTGTCCCACGGCTCGCCGGTGAATATTTCCGGCAAATACTTTCATATCGTTCCCTACGGTGTGGACCCCGTGACCGAGCGCATCGACTACGACGCCATGGAAAAAACCGCGCTGGAATGCCGTCCCAAGCTGATTGTGGCGGGCGCCAGCGCCTATTCCCGCATCATCGACTTTCCCCGCTGCCGGGAGATCGCCGACAAGGTGGGAGCCTATCTCATGGTGGATATGGCCCACATTGCCGGGCTGGTGGCGGCGGGGGTACATCCCTCTCCCGTCCCCTATGCGGACGTGGTCACCACCACTACCCACAAGACCCTCCGGGGTCCGCGGGGCGGCATGATCCTCTGCCGGGAGAGTCTGGCAAAAGCCATCGACAAGGCCATCTTTCCCGGCACCCAGGGCGGCCCGCTTATGCACATCATCGCCGCCAAGGCGGTGGCGCTGGGCGAGGCCATGACGGAGGAATTCAAGGAATACCAGCGGCAGATCGTCAAGAATGCGGCGGCACTGGCGGCAGCGCTGCAGGCCAAGGGGCTGCGGCTGGTCTCCGGCGGCACCGATAACCACCTGATGCTGCTGGATCTGTGGAGCACCGGCATCACCGGCAAGGATCTGGAAAAGCGGCTGGATGAGGTGCATATCACCGCCAACAAAAACACCGTCCCCAACGACCCCCAAAGCCCCTTCGTCACCAGCGGGCTGCGGCTGGGCACCCCCGCCGTCACCTCCCGGGGCTTCCGGGAGCCGGAGATGGAGCAGATCGCCGGATTCATCCACGATGTGACGGTGAACTTTGAGGACAATCGGGAGCGGGTCAGCGCCGAGGTACAGGCGCTGTGCGCCCGGTTCCCCATCTACGAATAAGGAGCGGGAGAGCAGATGGCATACAAAAGCGACATTGAAATTGCTCAAAGCTGCACGATGGAGCCCATCGGCGTCATTGCCCGGCGGGCGCATGTGGCGGAGCAATATATCGAGCCTTACGGGCGCTACAAGGCCAAAATCGACCCGGCGCTGCTGGGGAATACCGACCGTCCGGACGGCAAACTGATTCTGGTGACCGCCATCACCCCCACCCCGGCGGGGGAGGGCAAGACCACCACCACCATCGGGCTGGCGGACGGACTGCGGCGCATCGGCAAGGACGCGGTGGTGGCGCTGCGGGAGCCGTCGCTGGGTCCGGTATTCGGCATTAAGGGCGGCGCCGCCGGCGGCGGCTATGCTCAGGTGGTGCCCATGGAGGACATTAACCTCCATTTCACCGGAGATTTTCACGCCATCGGCGCTGCCAACAACCTGCTGGCGGCGATGCTGGACAATCATATTCAGCAGGGCAATGCGCTGGGCATCGACCCCCGCCGCATCACCTGGAAACGGTGCGTGGATATGAACGACCGCCAGCTGCGGCATATTGTGGACGGGCTGGGGGGCAAGGTCAACGGCACCCCCCGGGAGGATGGGTTTGACATCACCGTCGCCAGCGAGATCATGGCGGTGCTGTGTCTTGCCACCTCTCTGACCGACCTGAAGGAGCGGCTCTCCCGCATTGTGGTGGGCTACACCTATGGGGATGAACCGGTCACCTGCGGGCAGCTGAAGGCTGCCGGAGCCATGACGGCGCTGCTCAAGGATGCCCTCAAGCCCAATCTGGTGCAGACCCTGGAGGGGACTCCCGCCTTTGTCCACGGCGGACCCTTTGCCAACATTGCCCACGGCTGCAACTCCGTTATGGCCACCCGTATGGCGCTGAAAATGGGGGACTATACCGTCACCGAGGCGGGGTTTGGTGCCGATCTGGGGGCGGAAAAATTCCTGGATATCAAATGCCGGATGGCGGGGCTGGTTCCCGATGCGGTGGTGATCGTCGCTACTGTGCGGGCGCTCAAAATGCACGGCGGTCTGGATAAAAAGCAGCTGGACACCGAGGATGTGGCGGCGCTGGAGCGGGGCATCCCCAATCTGCTGCGCCATGTGCATAACATCAAGGAGGTCTACGGTCTGCCCTGTGTGGTGGCGGTGAACCGCTTCCCCACCGACACCGACCGGGAGATTGATTTCATTGTCCAAAAGTGCCGCGCCCTGGAGGTCAACACCGTGCTGTCCACCGTATGGGCGGACGGCGGCAAGGGCGGCGAAGCGCTGGCCCGGGAGGTGGTGCGGCTCTGCGCCGAGGAGCAGGAGCACTTCACCTATGCCTATGAGGACGATCTGCCGCTGCGGGATAAGATCGACGCCGTGGTGCGGAAGATCTACGGCGGCGACGGCGTCACCCTACTGCCGGCGGCAGAAAAGCAGCTGGGCCGGCTCACCGAGCTGGGATTCGGACGCTGCCCGGTGTGCATCGCCAAAACCCAATACAGCTTTTCCGATGACCCCACCCGGTTGGGCGCACCGGAGGGCTTCACCGTCACGGTCAAGGATGTGCGCGTTTCCGCCGGAGCGGGCTTTGTAGTGGTGCGCACCGGGGATATTATGACTATGCCCGGTCTGCCGAAAATCCCGGCGGCGGAAAAAATTGACGTGGATGCCGACGGGCGTATCACCGGACTGTTCTGATCCAATCGAAAGGAGCGGAGAATCATGCAGCTGTCGCTGGTCGTCCCCTGCTATAATGAAGCCGCCAATGTGGCGGCGCTGTACCGGCTTTGCCGGGATACTTTCGCCCCGGCGGGGGTGGAATATGAGCTGATCTTCGTCAACGACGGCAGCCGGGACGACACCTGGGCGGCGCTGCTGGCGGTGCAGGAGACCGCCGCCTGCCGGGTGCAGCTGATTGATTTTTCCCGCAACTTCGGCAAAGAAGCAGCGATGCTGGCGGGCTTGCAGCGGACAACCGGGACGTATGTGGCGCTGATGGATGCCGATTTGCAGCAGCCCCCGGCCGCCGTGCTGGAGATGGTGCGGTTTCTGGATGCCAATCCGGACTACGACTGCGTTGCCGCTTATCCCGACAAGCGGCGGGAGGGTCGGTTCATGTCCCATTGCAAGAAACGCTTTTACCGGGTCATCAACGCCGCCTGCGACATTCATTTTCGCCCGGACGCCAGCGATTTCCGCACCTTCCGGCAGCCGGTGGTGCAGGCCATTCTGTCGCTGGGGGAGTATCACCGGTTTTCCAAGGGAATTTTCTCCTATGTGGGCTTTCCCACCTACTATATGCCCTATACCGTGCAGGAACGCCACGCCGGGAAAACCAGCTGGTCGTTCGGCAAGCTGTGCCGATACGCCTTTGAAGGGATCGTTTCTTTTTCCACCTTTCCTCTGCAACTGGCCACGGTGGCAGGGGCGATCACGGCGTTTCTATCTCTTTTGTATATGTTGGTGGTCATTATACAAAAGTTGGCTTTCGGCATTGCTATCCCCGGCTACGCCACCATCGTGGTACTGATCCTGCTTATCGGCGGACTGCAAATGATGATGCTGGGCATTATAGGCGCGTACATCGCCCGCATCTATATCCAATCCAAGCACCGTCCGGTCTACATTGCCCGGGAATATCGCCCGGGAACCGTTGAAACCGACAGGCTCGAGGAAACCGAAAAAAATCCGGGTAATTGACCCGGATTTTTTTCGGTTTTACTGGAATTCTCGCCGCATATATGTTAGAATAGAAACAATATAAAAATTTTGTCGGAAAGGGAGTGGTCTGTCCATGCGGATACGGGAAATTGTCGCCCTTCTGGAGGAAAAAGCGCCGGTCGCTGCCGCCGAGGAATGGGATAATCCCGGCTTATTGATCGGTTCCGGCGATGCCGATGTGGACCGGGTGCTGGTGGCGCTGGACGCCACCCCCGCTGCATTATCGGAAGCCAGGCGCATAGGTGCGCAGCTGCTGGTGACCCACCACCCGGTGATCTTTCGCCCGCTGCGGGCGCTGGATGCCGCCTCTGTTCCCTATCAGGCGGCCGCCGCCGGCATCGCCGTGCTGTCCGCCCATACCAATCTGGACAAAGCCACCGGCGGGGTCAACGACACATTGGCGGCACGGCTGGGGCTGACCGAGGTCCACCCCGGCGGGGACGGCATGAGCCGCATCGGACTTTTGCCCGCCCCTGTCGATGCCCGCGCCTTTGCGGCGCAGGTGGGTGCGCGTCTGCACACCGCCGTGCGGGTGAACGGCGACCGCCCTGTGCAGCGGGTGGCGGTCTGCGGCGGCAGCGGCGGCGAGTTCATCCCGCCGCTGAGCACACAGGCAGACGCCTATGTGACCGGCGAGGTACGCCACCACGAATGGCTGCTGGCCGAGGAGCTGAGGCTGACCGTGCTGGAGGCAGGGCATTATGCCACGGAGGCACCGGTGGTGGATACCCTCTGCCGGTGGCTGACTGCCGCATTCCCTCGGCTACCTGTAACCGCTTTTTACGGCGAACCGCCCTATGAGACGATAATGAGGTGATCCCATGGCGCTGGACGGCGCGTTTCTGGCCTGCCTGCGGCAAGAATTGCAGGCCGTGCTGCACGAAGCACGTATTGATAAGATTCATCAGCCCGGCCGGGAGGAGCTGATCCTCGCCCTGCGCTGGCGGGGCGGAGCCGCTCGGCTGTATCTGAACGCCGGTGCCGATGCCCCCCGCATCCATTTCACCGATGAATCCCCCGAAAATCCGGCACAGCCGCCCATGTTCTGTATGCTGCTGCGCAAGCGGCTCACCGGCGGCAAGCTGGCCGCCATCCGCCAGGAGGGGCTGGAACGGGCGCTGTATCTGGATTTCGACTGCATCAACGAGCTGGGCGATCCGGTGCGGCTGACATTAGCGGTAGAAATTATGGGACGGCGCAGCAACATCATCCTCATCGACGAGAGGAACAAGGTCATCGACGCCATCAAGCGGGTCGATCCCGCCATGTCCGCCACACGTCCCATGCTGCCGGGGCTGACCTATACGGTTCCTCCGGCCGAAGCCGGCAAGATCGACCTGTCCCGGCAAGAGGCTGCCGCTCTCGCGGCGGCGGTGCAGACCGGCGCGGACGCGCCGCTGTCCAAAGCGCTGCAAAAGGCCAGCCAGGGCCTGTCGCCCCTCACCTGCCGGGAAATTTCTTATCGGACGGCAGGGGATCGGGATCCGCTGGTCGGCACCCTGACCGCGGAGGAATGGCAACGCCTGTCCGCCGTCATTGACCGCACCCGCCGCGCCGTTCTCATCGGCGAAGGCCGCGTCCCCTATTTGCTGACCCGCCCCGACGACAGCCCGCTGGAATACAGCTTTCAGCCCCTCATTCAGTATGGGCTGGAGGCCCGTGGGCAGGAGATGCCGTCTTTTTCGGCGCTGCTGGATGCGTTCTACGCCCGCCGCTCGGCGGACGACCGCATCCGCGCCCGTTCCCGAGATCTGCGGCGGGTGCTGCAAAGCGCCCACGAACGCATCCTGCGCAAGCTGGAAAACCAGCGGCGGGAATTGGCGGCCGCCGCCGACCGGGACACCTGGCGGCTGCATGGCGATCTGATCCATGCCAATATGCATCTCATCTCCCCCGGCGCCGCCAGCGCTCAGCTGATCGACTATTATGATGCGCAATGCGCCACCCGAACGGTGCCGCTGGATCCCGCCCTGTCGGCGGCGGCCAACGCCCAGAAATACTATAAAGAATACCGCAAGGCGCAAACCGCCGAGCAGGTGCTCACCGGACGCATTGCCGCCGGAGAGCAAGAATTGATCTATGTGGAATCGGTAGCCGATGCCCTATCCCGCGCCGCATCGGAGCGGGAGCTGGAGGAGCTGCGGCTGGAGCTGGAGGCGGAGGGATACCTGCGCCGCCGCAAAGGGCGGCAAAAGCCGCCGCCCCCTACCAAGCCGCTTGCCTTTCTCTCGGATGACGGGTTCCCGATCTTGGTGGGGCGCAACAACCGGCAGAACGACCAGCTGACCCTGCGCACCGCAAAGGGTAGCGACCTGTGGCTGCACACCAAAAACATCCCCGGCTCCCACGTCATCGTCTGCGCCGAGGGGCAGCCTGTCCCCGACCGGACGGTGGAGCAGGCCGCCATTCTGGCCGCCACCTATTCCAAGGCAGCGGAATCCCGTCAGGTGCCGGTGGAGTACACGCTGGCAAAGTTTGTGAAAAAGCCCGCCGGAGCCAAGCCGGGCATGGTGATCTACACCGATAACCGGACGGCCTATGTAGACCCCGACCCCGCGCTGTGCCGCCGTTTGGCACAGACGTGATTTATCTTTGGTTCTTTCCGGTCTTTCGCCGGAGAAATATATATTGCAGTAACCGAAAGGAGCAACTATCATGGGACTGATCAAAGCCGGAATCGGCGCACTGGGCGGCACATTGGCCGATCAGTGGAAGGAATTTTTCTATTGCGAATCCATGCCGAAGGAGGTGCTGGTGACTAAGGGACAAAAGCGCATCACCGGACGTTCCTCCAACACCAAGGGCAACGACAACATCATCTCCAACGGTTCCGGCATTGCCGTGGCGGACGGCCAGTGCATGATGATCGTCGAACAGGGCAAGGTGGTGGAGGTCTGCGCCGAGCCCGGCGAATTTACATACGACAGCTCCACCGAGCCGTCCATTTTCGCCGGCAATCTGGGGCAGAGCATTCTGGACACCTTCAAGACCATCGGCAAGCGGTTCGCCTACGGCGGCGACACCGGCAAGGATCAGCGGGTGTACTATTTCAACCTCAAAGAGCTCATCGACAACAAATTCGGCACCCCCAACCCCATTCCGTTCCGGGTGGTGGATTCCAAGATCGGACTGGATCTGGACGTGTCGGTGCGCTGCTCCGGCGTGTATTCCTATAAGATCGCCAATCCCCTGCTGTTCTACACCAACGTGTGCGGTAACGTGGAGCAGGAATACACCCGGGATGAGCTGGACAGCCAGCTGAAAACCGAATTCATCAGCGCACTGCAGCCCGCTTTCGGCCGCCTGTCCGATCTGGAGATGCGTCCGAATCAGATCGTCACCCACACCACCGAGCTGGAAGAAGCTATGAATACCGCTCTGTCGGCCAAATGGGGCGAGCTGCGGGGCTTGCAGGTGGTCAGCATCGCCCTCGGCTCGGTCACGCTGCCGGACGAGGACGCGGAGATGATCAAGCAGGCGCAGCGCACGGCCATTATGCGGGATCCCACCATGGCGGCAGCGACCCTCGTGGGCGCTCAGGCGGACGCCATGAAGACGGCGGCGGGCAACTCCGCCGGCGCCATGACCGGCTTTATGGGCATGGGTATGGCCATGAACGCGGGCGGCGGCATGAACGCCCAGAACCTCTACGCCATGGGCCAGCAACAGCAGGCGGCGCAGCAGCAGGCGGCCCCAGCTCCGGCTGCTCCCGCAGCGCCTGCGGCTGACGGTTGGAAATGCGCCTGCGGCGCTACCGCCACCGGCAAATTCTGTCCCGACTGCGGCGCACCGAAGCCCGCCCCGGCACAGGGCTGGACCTGCGCCTGCGGTGCCCTCAATCAGGGTAAGTTCTGCCAGAACTGCGGCGCCAAAAAACCGGCAGGTGCTCCCCTCTATCGCTGCGACAAGTGCGGCTGGACGCCGGAGGATCCTAAGAATCCGCCGAAATTCTGCCCCGAATGCGGCGATCCCTTCGACGACAACGACAAACAGTAAGCGTTCAGGCCATCCCGCCCAGTGTCTGCCGCAGCCATAGCGGTCGGCGATTTTTCGTCCCGGCGCGCGGAATTTATGCAAAAATGCGTATGTATTGTGCAGCGTTTCCGCGCACCGGGATGAATTTTCTGTCCGCCGGAGCCGTGCCGATACACCGGCATACGCTGCACGGGTATTGCCTGAAAACGGGTTAAAGGAGGATGCACATTGACCACTCTGCAAGAATACAAGTGTCCCTGCTGCGGCGGAGCCATTGCCTTTGACAGCGGTCTGCAAAAAATGAAGTGTCCCTACTGTGACACAGAATTCGACATGGATACCCTCAAAGGCTACGACGAAGCTCTGAAGCAGGATCAACCGGACGATCTTCACTGGGAGTCCGCCGCGAGCGGCGACTGGCAGACCGGAGAGGAAGAGGGCCTGTTCAGCTATGTCTGCCAATCCTGCGGCGGCGAGATCGTCGCCGATGAAACCACCGCCGCCACTGCCTGCCCCTATTGCGGAAACCCGGTGGTGATGATGGGACGACTGAGCGGAGCGCTCAAGCCGGAGCTCGTCATCCCCTTCAAGCTGGACAAAGCGGCTGCCAAGGCAGGCTTGCTCCGGCATCTGTCGGGAAAACGGCTGCTGCCCAAGGTTTTCAAGGATCAGAACCACATCGACGAGATCAAGGGGATATATGTCCCCTTCTGGCTGTTTGACACCGAGGCGGATGCGCGGGTCCGCTACCGCGCCACCACAGTGCGCACCTGGAGCGACAGCGACTATGACTATACCGAGACCAGCTATTATTCTGTCAACCGCGCCGGCAGCATCGGTTTCCATCACGTGCCGGTGGACGGCTCGGAAAAAATGCCCGATGATCTGATGGAATCCATCGAGCCCTTTGACATCCGGGAGGCGGTGGATTTCCAGACGGCGTATCTGGCCGGATACCTGGCGGACAAATACGACGTCACCGCCGAGCAAAGCATCGACCGCGCCAACGAGCGCATCAAACACTCCACCGAAGAAGCCTTCGCCGCCACGGTGCAGGGATATTCCTCCGTCACCACGGAGTCCAGCAGTGTGCAGTTGAAGAACGGCAAGAGCCATTACGCTCTGTATCCGGTATGGCTGCTGTCCACCACCTGGAACGGCAATCGGTATCTATTCGCCATGAACGGACAGACCGGGAAATTCGTCGGCGACCTGCCGGTGGATAAAGCGGCCGCCCGTAAATGGCGCTGGCTGCTGACCGCCATCTGCGGCTTCGGCGCTTATGCCCTGCTGTGGATCGTCTGGCTGTTGGGTATGTGAGGGGGGTGGAACGGATGAAAAACAACACACATCGCCTGTTGGCCGTTCTGCTGACCATTTTTCTGTTCTGCGGGATGACCCTCTCCGTTTTGGCGGACAGTCTATGGGACCAATGGGAGCGCGCCCGTCTGATGGATGAGGACGGCCGTTTGTCCGAGAACAACCGGGAATCGCTGCTGACCCGGCTGGATGCACTGAGCGAGCAGTATCAGATGGATTTTGTGATCGTCACCGCTCCCACGCTGGGGGATTACAGCCCGCAGGAGTTTGCCGACAGGACCTTTTTGCATTTTGCATTCGGTCAGGGCGACGAGCAGGACGGGACCCTGCTGGTGGTCTGCATGGAGAGCCGGGACTGGTATATCGCCACCCACGGGCGCGCCATCTCCGTTTTCACCGATTCGGTGATCCAATCCCTGGGTGAGAGCATATCCGGCGATCTGGCGGACAACGATTTTGCCGGTGCTTTTGACACCTATCTCAACAAATGCGAATTTTACATGGAGCAGGATTCGGACGACGGGTACAGCGACGGCACGGACACCTTTTATCCGCCGCTGATCTATCTGCCCGTCTGCCTGCTGATCGGATTCGTGATCGCGCTCATCGCCGTGGCCGTGATGAAAAGCAAGCTGAAATCCGTCCGCTATCAGGCGGCCGCCGACAACTACATCAATCCGGGCAGTATGCAGCTGACGGAATCCGGCGATCTGTTCCTGTACAACACCGTATCCCGGGTGGCGCGCCCCAAGGACAACGACAGCTCCTCCGGCAGCTCCACCCACACCACCTCCGGCTCCACCTTTGGAGGCGGCGGCGGAAAATTCTGAGACAGTGCTGCACCGAAGATACCGTATAAAGCCGCCGGAAACGGCCCTATACGATACGGCACGGAGCGGCACACGCAGAAAACGGCTCTGCACCCACACGGGTGCAGAGCCGTTCTTTTGTTCTGTTCCGAGCCCCTCAGGTCATCGGTACGATCAGCACCGTGCGTTTCGCCAAAGGCTCCTCGGTTACGCCGTTTTCCTGACAAATACCGGCCGGCGAGGTGTGGCATTCCCGGGCAATATCCCATACCGATTCGCCCGGTTCGGCGTAATAGACCTTAATGGCCGCTGTCTCCGACGGATAGGCTCGGTCGGTTTGGGTATGGAGCTGCTGCACGACCCGGTATTCCTGCCGCTGGCGTTCCACCACCGTCACCGCCAGCGGGACCCGCAGCTCCAGCTTCCCCGATACCACGGAATACTCCGTCCCCAGGACAGTGCAATCGGCCTGTGCAGATGTCCCCTGTGCGGGATATTCCAGCCGAAGCTCCTCCGGCCGTTCATAGTAGGCGACCGCGCCGTCCCGATCCCGCACCAGCATAGATACGGTCATTTTCCCGGACAGCACCGCCGTACCGTTCGCGCAGGCGCCGGATAAGCCCAATGGCTGCACCCACACATCCAGAATCTCGGTCAGATCGTCCACCGGCAGCTCCATCGAGCGCTGCACTGTGGCGGTATCGTAGTGCACTCCGGTTATATTCGGCAGCGCCAGCTCCCGGGTCTCCGGCTCTACCGGACAATCGGTGCGGTAAGCGTCCAGCACCAGCGATACCGTTTCCGCGGCATACAGCCGGCATTGCACCAGCAGCTTCGCCATCACCTCCAGCGCCGTGTTTTTCCCGTCGATATTCGGCACGATCCGCATGGTATCGGACAGCACGGATACGTCGGCCACGCACGGCATACCTTCCTCCCCTCCGTCCAGATCCAAAATCTGGCTGAACGGCACGGTGAAATGCAGCGGATACACCGTGCCCTCCGTCGCATTCTCCGTATACAGGCAATGAATGTGCAGCTGCCCCTTGACAATGGCTTTCCCGGTGAGCAGCTTGCATTCCTGCACCGCCGCCGTGCAGTCGCCCCACAGAAGCTGCTCCGCTTCCGGCAGCCCGACATCAAAATCCAGTACCTCCTGAACGGTGAGGAGCTTCTCCGCCGATGCGCGGGGGAAGCACACCGTCGTCTGCGTCTGACGGGTAAACAGCTGTCCGTCGCCCTCCGCCGTCTCCATCAATTCTTCCTCGCCGGTGCTTTCCGCAACGGCATGGATCCGGAAGGCCCCCCGTACCTCCAGCCGCCGCGGGCCGGTGGCGCGGCAATTGGCATATTCCGGGGTCAGCGTCACCTGCACCGGCACCCCCTCCGGCTGTCCGCCGCCCTGTAAGGTGCAGGACAGCGGCTGGCTGAACTCCGCCGCGCGCACACAGCGCCGTTCCTCATCCAGATACAGCACCCGCACCACCGCCGTGCCGTCCAGCGTCAGCTGTCCCCCATTCCATTGCCGGCTCTGGATGCGCGGACTGATGGCGCATTTCAGCACCACCGCCACATCGGGACAATATTCCGGCAGCACAAAATCGCCGCTGAGCACATATTCTTCCTGGGCATCCATCACTGACCGCGTGACCGGCACGGTTCTTTTCTGCATTAAGTTGTCCATTGCATCCACTCCTTTTCGTCTACACCACTATATGACCCGGAGCGGGCATTTATGCCGGTGAAAGAGAAATATCCCGGCGGTCCACATCAAACCGCCGGGATATCCCCTTATGTATTCATTGCTCCCGCGGCATCTTCGGGATGCCGAACAGCTTACACAACAGACCGCGAAACGCCTTGGGACTCCGCACAACCACCACGCGCATACAACTCCGCCTCCATCATCGTTTTCCACAGGTGAAGCCGCATAGGATCAGCGCTGCGCCCAGCACGATCATCAGCAGCTTGGAGGGCAGAAGCGTACACGCCACCAGCCCCGCCCCGAAGGCCACAAATCCGATTCCGGCACCGTCGGAGCGGCATTGTTTCCGCCGCATTCCGTCCGCCCCCTTTCCCGTGTCTATTATCAGAGTATGCGCCGCACAGAAAAGGGTGACAAAACAAATGTATTCAGGCATCCCTGGAGCGGTAGACCAACAGCGTGCCGGAATCGAAGGAGACGGTGCAGCCATCTCCGGCGGTGTTGCTGACGCACAGGGGATCCTCCGGCAGCAGGCGGTAGTGCTCCAACGGATATTCCGCCCCGCGGATGGACAGGCTCTCCACCGCCCCGCCGAAAGCAAACAGCGACAGCGACCAGCCGGGCATGGGCAGCGGCGCAAACGGCGAGCGGCACACCGCCTCCACGCGGTTGCACCCATCCGCCAGCACCGCCCGGCAGCCCTGCCGCGCCAACTGCACCAGCAGCAGCAAATTGGCATATTCATGATCCAGCCGGCCGCCGATACCGCCCAGCAGCAGAAAATCCGTGCAACCCTGCCGCAGCCCATATGCCACCGCGGCGGCCGTGTCGGTATCGTCCTTATGCACCGGCAAGCGTACCACCGGACAGTCGGCCGCGATTCCGGCGACATCCCCGGCGGCCACCGCCGAAGAAGCGTCAGCCGAATCAAAATCGGCAATCACCGCAGAAGGACGCACCCCCAGCCGCTGCGCCAGGCGCAGGCCGGCATCCGCCGCCAGTATACAATCGTCCGGACGCAGCAAAGGACGCAGACACGCTGCGTCCTCCACCGGTCCGGCGCCCAAAACCACACACCGTTTACAGCTCCGGCTCACGGCATTTCCCACTCCTTTTTATCCTTGACCGCCTCATACAGCGTCACATAGCTCTGATAGCGGGAGAGGGCGATCTCCCCTGTCTCCACCGCCTGCCGCACGGCACAGCCCGGCTCCTTATAGTGAGCGCAGCCGGAGAAACGGCACCGCCCGAAATAGGGGGCGAACTCTCGAAAACAGTCTGCCAGCTCTTCCTTGCGAATGGGCTCCACCTGCTCCATATCCAGAGAAGAAAACCCGGGTGTATCCACCAGATAACCGTCCGCCAACCGATACAGAGAGGCGGTGCGGGTGGTATGCCGCCCCCGTCCCAGCTTGCGGCTGATGTCACCGGTCTCCAGCACCAATCCCGGCTCCAAGCCGTTGAGGATACTGCTTTTCCCCACTCCGGAATTACCGGAGAACACACTCACCTGTCCCGCCAAACGGCGGCGCAGCGGCTCCAGCGTCCGGGGCTGCCGCACCGACACGCTGAAGCATTCCAAACCCGCTTTGCGATAGGTCGTCTCCAGCTCCGCCGGGTCGGCCAGATCCGTCTTGCTGATCACCACCACCGGGCATATATCCTGCTTTTCCGCAATGGCGATCATTTTATCCAGCACCAGTGTATTGGTCTCCGGCTCGCGCACGGAAGCCACCATCACCAGCACATCCACATTGGCCACCGGCGGCCGCACGAGACAGTTTTTCCGAGGCAGCACGGATTCCACCGTGCCGTCCCCCTCAGCGCGCACCGACACCGTCACCCGATCGCCGGCGACCGGGTTCAGCCCCTGCCGCCGGAAAGAACCCCGGGCCCGGCAGGTCACCACCGTGTCGCCGATCTCCACAAAGTAGAACCCGCTGACGCAGCGTAGAACCAAACCGGTGCGGGTCGCATTCTCACTCATCTCCATCAATCGTCGCTCGTCTTGGAAGAATCCGGCTTGGAGGTATCGGAAGTGTCCTTTTCCACGAAGGGATGGCTTGCCGTCAACACAGACGTGCCCTTCAGCCCATCCACGGTGAATTCCGCCAGCTCCTTGAAATCATTCTTTCCGCTGATGGAGATCTTCACCCGCACCAGATAGGAGGCCTTCTGCTCGCTCACCTTAAAGGTCAGCTTCCCGATATCCTTAGGAACGATCTTGGAGTATTTCTTCGTCAGCGCCTCATTCTGTGCGCCGTCTATATAGAATTGCAGATCCACCGTCGTGCCGGTTTTCGGCAGATCCAGCTCCACCGTCGCATCGGAATACCCGCTGGTGACGGTCAGCTCGATGGCCACATCCGGCTTTTGCTGCTTGGAGCTGTCCGGTGACACGTCGATGATGGTATCCTTCACACCGCCCTGATTCACATAGGTGGTCTTGATATTCGCCTTGACAAAGCCGGCGCCGACCAGCTTTTCAACGCCGTCCAGAACAGACATTCCCTTCACATTGGGCATGTCGATCGGCTCGGCCTCCGCTTCGCCGGAGCTGATATACATGGTGATCTCCGAGCCGTATTGCGCTCTGGTGCCCGGCTCCGGATCCAACCGGATCACCGTGCCGACCCGATAATCCGAGCTGCTCTCGGTCAGCTCCTTGACCGTGAAGCCGGCCGCCGTCAGACGGGAGCGTACCATGGCCGAGGTCTCGCCGGGGGTCATGGTGGGCACCTCCTCCAGCCGGGAACCGCGGCTGATATACAGCGTCACCGTGCCCTTCATCTTGATGGAGCTGCCCGGCGCCGGATCCTGCTTGAATACATAGTTCTCCGGCTGCTCGGCATTGTAACCCATTTCGGTTTTGATGGTATACTTAGAGGCGGCATCCTGCACATTGGACAGCACCTCGTCGGGGTATTTCAGCCCTACGAAGTTGTCGACGGTGATATTGGCCTTTCCGCCGCCGCCGAACACATTGAGGAACAGCAGCACACCGATCCCGCAGACCAAAAGAACCGCCGCCGTCACGCCGGCAAGGATCGCCACGGTAGACATCTTTTTCTTGCCCTTGGCAGGGGCTTCTTCCTCATCCTCTGCCGTCTCTCCCCGCACTCGGGTGATGGCGTCCACAAACCGGGTGGGCGTCTCGTCCACGAAATAGGTATACTCAAACTTGATGGAGGGATTCCGCTTGAACTCATCAATATCGCTGAGCATCTCCGCCGCCGACTGATACCGTTTGGCGGGATCCTTCTCCATGGCCTTCATGGTGATCTGCTCCAGACCCTCCGGAATGTCCGGGTTCAGCACATGGGGCTGCACCGGCTCATCCTGCATCTGCATGATCGCCACCGAGACGGCGTTGTCGCCGTCAAAGGGCAGCCGCCCGGTGAGCATTTCGTACAGCACCACGCCCACCGAGTAGATATCCGCCTTTTCATCGGTGATTTCTCCCCGCGCCTGCTCCGGGCTGATATAATGCACCGAGCCGATGGCCTTTTCCTCATTGGTGGTTGCCCGCAGCTCGTTCCGGGACAGCCGGGCAATGCCGAAATCCGTCACCTTGATGGTGCCATCGGACAGCAGCATAATATTCTGGGGTTTGATATCCCGATGCACGATGCCCTTATCGTGGGCGTGCTGCAATGCCCGCAGGATCTGCACGGTGAAATGCACCGCCTCTTTCCAGCGGATATCCTTGCGCTGATCCAGATACTCCTTCAAGGTGATCCCGTCAATATACTCCATGACGATGTATTGCAGATGCTCCCCGAAGCCCACATCCAGCACCTTGACGATGTTGGGGTGGTTGAGAATGGCGATCGCCTTGGACTCATTGCGGAACCGGCGCACGAATTCCTCGTTGGACAAAAATTCATCCCGCAGAATCTTCACCGCCACCGTGCGGTCGTCCACACAATCATAGGCCTTATACACATACGCCATGCCGCCTACACCGATCAGCTCCCGCATCTCATAGCGCCCGTCCAGTCGTTTTCCCAAATACTTATCCATACCGTTATATCCTCATCTTTCTGTAAGTATCTCAGTCCAATTCCATGATGACCACTGTGATATTGTCGGGGCCACCGCCATCCAAAGCTGCCTGGATGAGGGCATCCACCGCCTGCTCCGGCGGCAGCTGTGCGATGATCGAGGCAGCCCGCGCCTCATCCACCACACGGGTCAACCCATCGGTGCACAGCACCAAACGGTCGCCCGCCTTCAGCTCCAGCTCGTCATACTCGCCCTGTTCATCCGGCTCCACGCCCAATGCACGGGTGATGAAATGCCGCCGAGGGTGGGACCGCGCCTGCTCCTCGGTGATCTGACCGCTTTCCAACAGCCCCTGCACCACGGAATGATCCCGGGTCAGCTGAGTCAGCCCCCCGTCCCGGCACAGGTATACCCGGCTGTCTCCGGTATGGGAGATATACGCCGTGCGGCGATCCATCACCACCGCCACCACGGTGGTGCCCATCCCGTCCAGCTCCGGGGTAGCCTTGGCCTTGTCATAGACCTCCAGATTGGCCGCCGCCATCGCCGAAGCCAGCAGATGCTCCATGGAGCACTGGGCTTCGCCCGAGGACAGATGCTCTGTGATGCGTTCGCGGATGATCTGTGTCGCCAGCTGGCTGGCGACATTGCCGCCGGCCGCGCCGCCCATGCCGTCGCACACCACCGCATACTGGCGGTCCGCACCCAGCGCCCCGTAGGCCAGCGCGTCCTGATTGCTGCTGCGCACATACCCGATATGCGTATTTCCGGTCACATACATCGTGACGCCTCCTTTCCGTTGGTGTCTCCCTCTGCGGGCTGATCCGCCTGTCGGCGGAGCTGTCCGCAGGAAGCATTGATATCCGCCCCCAGCGTGCGCCGCACCGTCACGTTGATCCCCCGCTTCTCCAAAATATCCATGAAGCGGCGAATGCGCTGCTGGGTGCTGCGTTTCTGGGATTTTCCGGCTACGGCATTGACGGGGATCAGATTCACATGACACAGCATTCCCCGCAGACGGTCGGCCAATTCCTCCGCACAGGCATCGGAATCGTTCACCCCGTCGATCATGGCGTATTCAAAGGACACACGCCGCCCGGTAGCCTCTATATACCGGCGGCATGCCTCCAGCAGCTCATCCACACCCCACCGCCGATTCACCGGCATCGTGCGGGAGCGGATCGCATCGTTGGGTGCATGGAGCGATATCGACAATGTCAGCGGGATCTGCTCCTCCATCAGGCGGTAGATCCCGGGAACCAGACCGCAGGTGGACAGGGATATATGGCGCATGCCGATGTGCACGCCGCCGTCCTCCGACAGCATCCTCAGAAACCGCACCACCTGATCATAATTATCCAGCGGCTCCCCCATGCCCATGAGCACGACGGAGGATACACGCACGCCGGTATCCCTCTGCGCCGCTTCGATCTGCGCCAGCATCTCCGCCGCCGACAGATTACGGACAAACCCGCCCATGCCGGTGGCACAGAAGGTACAGCCCATCTTGCATCCCACCTGAGTGGACAGACACTGGCTCCAACCGTGCTTATACTCCATCAGCACCGATTCCACCGTTTCTCCGTCATCCAGTGCAAACAGGTATTTCACCGTGCCGTCCAGCGCCGACACCAGCTTACGGCGGATCGTCACACCGGGCACCCGGTAGGTCTCCGCCAGCTTTTGCCGCAGCTCCTTCGGCAGATTGGTCATCTGCGCAAAATCCGTGACCCCCCGATCCAGCCATTCCCGGATCTGCCCGGCGCGAAACCCGGGACAGCCCATCGCTTTGAGCTGTGCGGTCAATTCCTCCTGCGTCATGGAACGCAGATCCTGTACCTCCAAGTAGTCACCTCAACTCCTAGACAAACGGTTCGGGGACGACCGTTCCGGAAACGGAATATTTCCCTATTCTGTTTGTCTTATAATGACCGTCGCCGGACAAAGGCAAGCCCGCGTGCGCCCCCTGTCAAGCGACAATGCCCATATGGCAGTATTGCCGCGTTCTTCGCCCTGCCATACGAAAAAAGCTTCTCGTCCTGGCAGTCAAAAAACCATTCTGCCCGGATCCCGTTGTCTACTCCGGTTTTCTGAAAAACCCTGCTATATAAAATCCATCCGTATCCTGCACCGGCGGCAGAAACGTGAACTGATGGGAGGGCGGCAGCCCGGCCGCCGCAAAGCATTCCGCCAGCGGCAGCGTCCGGGGGAGAAAGTCCGGCTCCGCCGCCAAAAATGCATCCGCCACCTGTCGGTTCTCCTCCGGGCGGAGGGTACAGGTCGAATACTGCAGCACCCCGCCGGGGCGCACCAGCCGTGCCGACTGCCGCAGGATGCGCAGCTGCAGGTCCGGCAGCTCAGCGAAATCCTCCGGCCGTTTATAGCGGATTTCCGGTTTGCGCCGCGCCACGCCCAAACCGGAGCAGGGCGCGTCGCACAGAACCCGATCGAACCGTCCCAGCCATTCCGGCGGCGGGTCGGCAGCCGCATCCCGTTGCACCGTCTCCACGGCAGTCAGCCCTAATGCCGCCGCTCGGCGACGGATCACAGCGCATTTCTGCGGATACAGATCCCCGGCGACCACTCGGCCGGTATTCTGCATATCCTGCGCCACCGTAAAGCTCTTGCCGCCCGGAGCGGCGCATACATCCGCCACCAGTTCTCCCGGCCGGGCCTCCAATGCCCGGCAGCACCACTGGGAAGCCGGATCCTGAAAATAGAATGATTCCTGCGCCGATTCCGGCAGAGCCGTCAATGCCTGACCGCTCTCCAGCCGCAGCGCCGCCGGCAAACCCGGCACAGCGGTATAGGCGATTCCCGCCTCATCCAGCCGCGCCCGAAAGGCCGCGGGGGTCGTTTTCTGCGTACAAATGCGGATATAGGCGGGAGGGGCTTCATTCAGCATCTCCAGCATCCGGCGGGTCATCCCGTCACCGTAGGCATCCCGCCAGCTGCGGATCCATACGCGGGGGCAGGAATACCGCTGCTCCAGCCCCTTATCGGTATCGGGCAGCGCATCGAGCAGCGCCTGCCCCTGCCGCTGCACACCCCGCAGCACTCCGTTGACATATCCCCGCAGCCGGGGCGGCACCTGCTCCACCGCCTCGTCCACCACGGCATAGGCAGGGATGCGGGACATATACAGAAGCTGGTAAGCGCCTACCCGCAGGGTTTCCCGCACCGCCGGCTCCATTTGCCGGACCGGGATGGAGGATACCCGATTGAGACAATAATCCAGCGTCAGACGGCGCTCCACCACGCCGTATACCAGACGGGTCAGCAACCCACGGTCCGCCGCGGGCAGGTCGGTATGGGACAGCCGCTCCTCCAACACGATATTGGAATAGCCGCCGGACTGTTCGATCTGCAGCAGTGCCTCCACTGCCGCCCGTCGGACAGACATCAGTCATTCCTCCGCCGGGAATTGCCGCCGACAATCAAAATCAGCCGCAGCAGGCTCATCAACGATACAAAGGTGGCCGCCACGTAGGTCAGCGCCGCCGCCGACAGCACCCGCTTGACACCGGTCAACTCGTCGGCGGTGAACCGGCCGCTGCTCTCCAGCGCACGCACCGCCCGGGCGCTGGCGTTAAACTCCACCGGCAGCGTCACCAGCTGAAACAGCAGCGCCACGCTGAACAGGATCACGCCGACCCAGGCCAGGGGATCATACCCCATCACAAGCCCCAGCACCACCAGCACCGGAGACAGCCCCGACGCAAAATTTGTCACCGGCACCATACCCATGCGCAGCTTGACGGGACCATAGTCGGTGGCATATTGCAGGGCGTGGCCGGTTTCGTGGGCCGCCACACCCACCGCCGCCACCGTCACCTGATCGCAGACGGTCTGAGACAGATGGATGCTGTTGTCCTTCGGGTTATAGTAATCCGTCATGGAGCCGGACACCGGCACCATGGCGGTGGAAATCCCATTCTGCTGCTGAATATAGAGACTCGCCTGCCGACCGGTCATGCCGCAGGCCACCGGGCGACGGCTGTACCGGGCAAACACCGACTTCACCCGGATCTGTGCCCAAGCGGAAATCAGCAGTGCCGGCACCACCAGCACCAAATACCAATAGTCCATATAAAAGAGTGGCATAAGGTATCTCCTTTCTGACAGTCACATACTTCCGGCCATCACACGCCCAGGCGGTCGCCCACCTGCAGCGGATGTCCCCGCAGAAAATCGGCGGCAGTCATTCGGCGGGCGCCCTCATACTGCACCTCCTGCAGCTCCAGCGCTGTCCCCGCGCCGCAGGCAACCACCAGCGGCGACAACGACAACACGGCGCCCGGCTGTCCGGCAGCGCTTTCCGCCACCCGGGACACATGAATCTTCAGCACTTTTCCCTCATACACGGTGGAGGCCACCGGCCAGGGATTCATGGCCCGCACCTGATTATGCAGCGCCCGGGCGGGCTTGGACCAATCCAGCGGGGACATGGATTTATTCAGCATGGAAGCATAACAGGCTCCCTCGGCGGGCTGTTTGCGGGGCTGTACCGTGCCATCCGCCAACCCGGTCAGAGTGCGGCTGAGCAGCTCTGCGCCCTCCTGCGCCAGCCGGTCGAACAGCTCACCGCCGGTGACGGTATCGTCCAGCGGGAACCGGGACATCAGCAGAATATCGCCGGTGTCCACCCCCTCATCCAGCTGCATGGTGGTCACGCCGGTCTCGGCATCCCCATTGAGGATCGCCCACTGCACCGGCGCCGCCCCCCGATAGCGGGGCAGCAGCGACCCGTGGACATTGATGCAGCCCAGCGGGGTCATATGCAGCACGGCGGCGGGCAAGATTTTGCCATACGCTACCACGATCATCGCGTCGGCAGGAAATCCGGAAAGATACGTCCAGGTCTCCTCCCGCTTCATAGAGCCGGGCTGGTACACCGGGATGCCGTGGCTTTCGGCGCATACCTTCACCGGCGGCGGGGTCAGCACCTGCTTACGCCCCACCGGCTTATCCGGCTGGGTCACCGCCAACAGCACCTCATGGCCGTCCGCCAGCAGACGTTCCAGACTGGGTACGGCAAAATCCGGCGTACCCATAAATATCAGCTTCATTCGCCGCCCCCTTTTCGTCAATCGCCCTTCAGCTCCTCCGGATCCAGCATCCGGTCCACCTTGGATTTGAACAAAATCCCGTTCAAATGGTCGTTCTCATGGCTGGCGCACTGGGCTGCCAGATCCTCCAGCGTCACAATGAAGAATTTGCCGTGACGGTTCTGGGCTTGCAGCTTCACCTTTTTCGGGCGATGAATGATGCCGTATTCGCCAGGGCTGGACAGGCAGCCCTCCACACATTCCTGGGTACCCTTTTCTTCCAGAATGGTGGGATTGATGCATTCCCGGATTCCGTCGCCCACATCCATGATGAACAATCGCCGGATCACCCCCACCTGGGGAGCGGCCAGTCCTACGCCGTCCGCCTTGCGCAGGGTGTCCTCCATATCGTCGAGGAGCTGCCACAGCCGCTCGTCGAAGACCTCCACCGGCTTGCAGACTTTATGAAGGATCGGATCCTGATCGGTGAGAATTTTACGAATTGCCATGCGGCCCATTCTCCTTTCTGTGCGTCACAGCATGGACGCCGGGTTGATATCCACATAGAGGCTGATCCGACGATTGACCGGGTCGGCCAGAAACGAGAGCATCGCCTCCCGCACCATGCGGCGCATGGCGGCGGTATTGCGCGCCTTCACAATGAGCTTATACCGAAATCTTCCGGCCACCCGCAGCACCGTGGCCGGAGTGGGATCCAAAGCGATCATCGGCAGGTCGGCATATGCGCCGGTGGCGGCGGCCCGCAGCCGCTCCAGCATCCGGCGGGACGCCTGCCGTACCTCCGCCTCCTGCGATCCGGTAAAGCCGAACAGAAACAGATCGGCAAAGGGCGGATAATGCAGCATCCGGCGGGATGCGATCTCCAGCTCATAGAAGCTCTTATAATCCTGAGCGGATGCCAGCTCGATCACCGGATTATCCGGAGTAAAGGTCTGGATCACCGCCCGCCCCTGCTGTCCCCGGCGGCCGGCACGGCCGATCACCTGGGTCAGCAGCGAAAAGGTGGTCTCATAGCAGCGGTAATCCTCTCCATACAGAGATTGATCCGCCGACAGCACACCGACCAGCCCCACCTGCGGGAAATCCAGTCCCTTGGCCACCATCTGCGTGCCGATCATGATGCGGTACTTTCCGGCGGCAAAATCCCGAAAATGATTTTCATACGCCAGACGGGACATGGTGGTGTCCGTATCCATCCGCAGCACCGGAACACCGGGAAACAGCTCCTCCAGCTGTTCCTCCACCAGCTGCGTACCCTGTCCGGAATACCGCAGCTTATCCGAGCCGCAGGTCGGGCAGACGGTGGGCGGCGGCTGGCTGTGGCCGCAATAGTGACACATGAGCCGTCGGTTGGCCTTATGATAGGTCATGGAAATGCTGCAGGCGGGACAGGTCACGGTCTGCCCGCAGGAACGGCAGGAAATATGGGTGTGGAATCCCCGGCGGTTCAGCAGCAAAATCACCTGCTGTCCGGCATCGAGACATTCCCGCATCGCCCGCTCCAACGTGGCGCCGATAGCGGTCTCGCCGTCCGGCTCCTGCCGCCGATCCGCCACCGTCACCGACGGCAGCTCGGTATCGCCGAACCGTTTCGTCAGCTCCACCAGCGCATACCGTCCGGATAAAGCGGCATGATAGCTCTCCATACTGGGGGTGGCGGAGCTGAGCAGCAGCAGCGCATTATGCCGCGCACAACGGAACCGCGCCACATCCCGGGCGTGATACCGGGGGGTGGATTCGGACTTATAGGTATGCTCCTGCTCCTCGTCCAAAATCATCAGCCCCAGCTCCTCGCAGGGAGCAAACACCGCCGAGCGGGTGCCCACCACGATCCGCGCCTCCCCCCGGCGCACCCGTTTCCATTCATCCATACGCTCCCCGATGGCCAGGCCGCTATGCAGCACCGCCACCTGTTTCCCGTATTTTTCCAGAAACAGCGCCATGGTTTGAGGGGTCAGGGAAATCTCCGGCACCAGCACGATGACCTGCTTGCCGTCCGCCAGCACCCGGTCGATCAAATTCATATAGACAGCGGTCTTGCCGCTGCCGGTCACTCCGTGCAACAGCGCCGCTGCTGCCGCAGGCTGAGAATACAACGCCGTCAGGCGATCCAGCGCCTGCTGCTGCTCCGCATTCAGCGCATAGGGCTTCGCCGCAGGGGGCGTATCGACATGAGCGTAGGGACTGCGGAGCACTTCGGCATCGTAGACCTGCACCAGCCCCTTTTTCTCCAGCGTGCGCACCACCGCCGCCGTCACCCCGGCGAAATAGCACACCTCTTTGACCGAGGCCGCGCCTGCATCCTGTAGCAGGCGGTATACCGCCTGCTGCTTATCCGTCAGCTTCGGGGCCTCCCCCTCTGCCGGCGGAGACAGCCGCACCATCCGCAGAGTGGCATCCCCCCACTTCTGAGAAACATCCTCCGAGCGGAGCAGCACCCCCAGCTCCAGCAGGCGGCGCAGCGCCGGAGCGTCCTCCGCCATACCCAGCCGTTTAAGCAGCGTCTCCTGATCCGCCCCGCCGGGGCAGCGGGAGACGAACGCCAGCAGCTGCCGCTCGTTCGGGGTGAGAGTTTCCAGCGTCTCCGGGGGCACATCCACGGCCGGGTGCAGTACCGGGCGCAGCTGCATATACAGCCCCGTGGGCAGCATCGCCCGCACCGCGTCAAACAGCGGGCAGAAGGTACGCTCCTGCAGAAACTGCGCCAACGCCACCATTTCTTCGGAAAGCAGCGGCGTCTCGTCCGTGCGGAACAGCACCGGCTTACAGCGGGCAGGATCGGTATCCGCATCCAAGCCAAGCAGCAGCCCCTGCCGCCGCCGGTTGCCGCCGCCGAAGGGAACCACCACCCGCAGTCCGGGCTGCGGCTCGCCCAGCTCAGTCGGCCAGCGATAGGAATAGGGCTTATCATAGGAAAAGGATGCCTGCTCCACGGCGATCTTCACCACAGACGGGCGGGACATACGATTTCCTCCTTTCCCATTCCTGCCGATGCCCGGTTTCAGCGGCGCATGGCCGATCCCGACAGACAGAGCCGGTCGATCAGTCGTCGTTATCCGACACGATCAGCGAGCAGTCGCCGTCCTTGAAATCCTTGATGGCCAGACTGACCGGCTTTTCGATAATGATCTCGTGATTCTCGATGGCGTCCTCGGCGATCTGACGGGCGCGCTTCGCCACGCCCACCACCACCGCATAGCGGCTGTTATCGCCTTTCAATTCTTCAATATCACTGGGTGCTAACATCGTTCAAAACCTCCAAAATTGTATTTTCCATACGCTGATAGCGCATGGACTCAGCATCAATGATGGTGTTGATGCGGGCAACCGCTTTCTCCACCTCATCGTTGAGTACCACATACTGATACCGGAATGCCCGGCTCAGCTCCATC
>CAKUAQ010000029.1 GCA_934636435.1 uncultured Eubacteriales bacterium | reverse complement strand
CGTGGTGCCTTTTGTGCTTTGTGGGGTCGGCGGGTGAGCAGAACCCCCTGCAAGTTTTCGACGGCAGGAACCGGCGGCGGAAGTTGCGGCGGGGGGAAAGAAAACTTGACCGACTTCAAAGCGACAGCTTTGAATGTCGAGAATCCCTCCGGGCGGGCCAAGCACAAAAGGCACCACAGACGTGGTGCCTTTTGTGCTTTGTGGGGTCGGTGAGTGAGCAGAGCCCCCCGCAAGTTTTCGACGGCAGGCTGGGTCTTTCCCTTTTCAAAGCTTGCTTTCTCCTTATGGGGAAAATGCATAGAACGCCCCGCACATAACGAAAAAAGCACGAAAAACCGGCGCACCGGTCAATACGGGATAGTTCATGGCTCTGTTTCCCGCCGCCTTCACTTCAAAAGCCGGCAGGCATCGGAGCCGATGCCTGCCGGCTTTTGGGTTGGGCTATTCCGAAAAGAGAAACTGTTCAATCTTTTTTCTCCGGTTTGTCGGGAACATATTCCAGAATATCGCCGGGCTGGCAGTCCAGCGCCTTGCAGATGGCCTCCAGCGTGGAAAAGCGGATGGCTTTCGCCCGATTGTTTTTGAGGATGGACAGGTTGGCCAGCGTGATGCCCACCCGGTCGGACAGCTCCGTGAGCCCGATCTTGCGCCGCGCCATCATCACATCCAGATTGATCATAATACCCATCGCTACCGCTGCCCACCTTTATATCGTCATGTCGTTTTCTTCTTTATAGGCATTGGCCTGTCGGAACAGCTCGGCGAATACCAGCAGCACGCACCCGGCCAGCACAAACACCACAAACAGCACCGCCATGAAGAATTTCGACATCCAGAACATGGTGGCGAAATACGCCGCCGCCAGCACCATGCATTCCACCGCCATGATCCGCATCCGGCGCACCGTATCGGAGGAAAACACCCGATTGTGGTTCACATTGGACAGGATACGCCGCGCCTGCCAGAAGATCAGCTCCGCCAGTATGCCGGAATAGGAGAGGGTCACCAGATAGCGGGTGTAGAATTCGTCTCCCCGCGGTCGCTCCGTGACCCAGGTGATCGTAAAGGGCAGCGTCAGCACCAGCAGCGGGATCACCACCAGCAGCCCCGTGATCAGCAGTTCGATCCAACGGCTCAGGCCGTTTTTCCCGATCAGTTTCATTTGTCTGCATCTTCCTCATCCTGTAATATGCACATCAGTATACCGTTTTTCGATAAAAAAGTCAAGTGCCTGTTGCTGTTCGGCGCGTATTTCGGTGTGGGAGCGGGCGTCTCTGGTGTTCATCCGGGCCGAAAGCCGGGTCGGGTGCCCGCTGCAGGAAGTAACGCAGTCGCCGGGTGGAGGTCGTCTGCGGCAGCGTTCACAGGGCTGGTGGCGGAGAGTTTCCGGGCGGTGGGTGCTCCCGGCGGCGATGCCTTTGCGGAGCCGCGGGCGCGACCCCGGGAGGATGCGGCAGACGCTCCGGCGGGCGCCGGAAACGGAATGCCCTCTATCGCTGTGCGAGGAGTCTATTGCCGATCACGCCGACGGATTTATCGACAAGCCGGAGCAAACCGACGGTATAAATTTATCTGTTTGTACGATTTGTATTGAATTGAGACAACATACTGCCCCCGGACACCGCTTTTTCGGTAGCCGGGGGCAGCTTACATCACCCGATACGGGTTGGATCGGCGCAGCAACAGGATTAAATTCACCATCCGGTTGATGCCGCACAATCCGCCGGTACATAGACACACGATGCCGGCGGGGATGTCCTCCTCATAGAACTTGTGGGCGCCCACCAGCCCCAGAAACAGGCACGGAAACCGGGCAATCCATTTGCTTTTCCGTCGCCCGGTGGGGATGTAGGGCTCGCCGTCCGTTTGGAAATAAGGGGGTGTCGGTGGGTTTCGGCGGTCTGCGGTGGTTACGCCGATAAATTAAGGGAGGCAACCTCTATGAATAGCTTTTGTGCGTGTTGGCTTTTTGCCTATTCCTCCTCCTCATCCTCGTCTGCCGGCTTGTGACAGGCTAACGCATCCAGTAATTGCTTGTTTTGCTCTGCAATGCGCGTGCTATTCTCAATCAACTCACCGAGTCCATACAACAGAAGCGATGACACCCAGGAAACAAGCAGACCCCCGAAAAAGATAACTCCCGCCAGCATTCCAAATGAATCGGTATGTGAAACTGAAAGACAATAGAGTACCACCATTAGGCAAACGATGAATTTGATCCAAAGATGGGGTGCTACCCATCTTTTGCAATCAGAATATCACAATTTGTGATATATGTCAATATCTCACTCTGCGATATTTATACTATACGCAGAGGGGGGAGCGACTGTGCGCCTGCGGGATATACGGGAAGATAAGGATCTGACCCAGCAGCAGCTGGCGGCCCGGCTGCATATTCGACAAAACACCTACAGCCAATATGAAAACGGGCAGCGGGGTCTGCCCACGGATATTCTCATCCGTCTGGCGGAGCTGCTGGAAACCTCCACCGATTACATTCTGGAGCTGACGGATGAGCCCCGTCCCTATCCGCCCTCCCGGCGGCGAAAAGAACCGTAAGCTTCGGGGCTGCGGAGGGTACAGGGATGGGGCGCCGCGCCGGTCGGCGGGGCGCTTTGCCATTGTCTGTTTCCGGTATAAAGGAAATCGTCCGGGGCACAATAGGTGCCCCGGACGATTTATTCGGTTGACAGAGCGGCTTAGCCCAGATTCTTTTTGAGGGTCTCCAGCTGATGCCGCAGCTCGGCGGGCAGCTTGTCGCCGAACTTCTTGTAGTGCTCCTCGATCTCGGCGGCTTCCTTCGTCCATACGTCGTGATCCACGGTCAGGATGCCCTTGAGGGTCTCCATATCCATGTCCAGATCGGTCAGGTCGATGTCCTCCGGCTTCGGCACATAGCCGATGGCGGTCTCGGTGGCGTCCGCCTTACCCTCGCAGCGCTCCACGATCCAGTTCAGCACACGCATATTGTCGCCGAAGCCCGGCCAGATGAAGCTGCCGTCGTCATCGGTGCGGAACCAGTTGACGTTGAAGATCTTCGGCGCCTTGTCACCCAGCTTCTTGCCCATATCCAGCCAGTGCTGGAAATAGTCGCCCATGTGATAGCCGCAGAAGGGCAGCATCGCCATGGGATCCCGGCGCACCACGCCGACAGCGCCCGCCGCCGCCGCGGTGGTCTCGCTGGCCATGGCGGAGCCGATGAACACGCCGTTCTCCCAGTCGCGGGACTGATAGACCAGCGGCGCGCACTTGGCGCGGCGGCCGCCGAAGATGATGGCAGAGATGGGCACCCCGGCGCCCTTATCGAACTCGTCGGAGATGCAGGGGCAGTTCTTGGCGGGAGCCGTGAACCGGGAGTTGGGATGGGCGGCATAGGTGGATTTGTCCGCCTTGTCGAACTTGGACGGATCCCACTTGTTGCCCTTCCAGTCGATGCAGTTCTGGGGCAGGTCCTTATTCAGACCCTCCCACCACACGGTGTTGTCGTCCAGATTCAGCGCCACGTTGGTGAAGATGGTGTTCTTCTTGGTGGACTCCAGGGCGTTGAAGTTGGAATGGGCGTTGGTGCCGGGCGCCACGCCGAAGAAACCGTTCTCCGGGTTGATGGCGTACAGACGGCCGTCCGCGCCGATGCGCATCCAGGCGATATCGTCGCCCACCGTCCAGATTTTGTAGCCCTTCTTACGCAGATACTCCGGCGGGATGAGCATGGCCAGATTGGTCTTGCCGCAGGCAGAGGGGAACGCGGCGGCGATATAGTGGATCTCGCCCTGGGGATTCTGCAGGCCCAGGATCAGCATATGCTCCGCCATCCAGCCCTCTTTCCAGCCCTGATAGGAGGCGATCCGCAGGGCAAAGCACTTTTTGCCCAGCAGCACGTTGCCGCCGTAGGCGGAGTTGACGGAAATAATGGCGTTGTCCTCGGGGAACTGGCAGATATACCGCTTCTCCGGGTCGATATCGCAGGAGGCGTGGAAACCGCGCACCCAGTCGTTGCTGTCGCCCAGAGTATCCAGCACCTTCTGACCCACCCGGGTCATGATGGCCATATTCAGCACTACATAGATGGAGTCGGTGATCTCAATACCGATCTTCGCCAGGGGCGAGCCGATGGGGCCCATGGAGAAGGGGATGATATACATGGTGCGGCCCTTGTAGCTGCCGCGGGCGATGTCGTACAGCCGCTTGTACATCTCCTGAGGCTCACACCAGTGGTTGGTGGGGCCGGCATTCTCCTCTTTGCGGGAGCAGATGAAGGTGCGATCCTCCACACGCGCCACATCGTTGGGCTTCGTGCGGTGCAGATAGCAGCCGGGCAGCTTTTCCTCGTTGAGCTTGATCATTTCGCCGGTTTCCACGGCGATCCTGCGCAGCTCGTCCAGCTGCTCCTCGCTGCCGTCGATCCACATTACCTTATCGGGGCAGACCAGCGCCTTTTTCTCCTCGATCCAGTCGAGAACCGTCTTGTTATTGGTCATAACACAGAACTCCTTTCGTTTGTGTGTGCAAGGATTGCGGGAAACAATATAAAAAATATCATTTCTTCGACGCTTATCATTATACTCTCAATCTGTCAAACTTTGCAACCCCTTAATTGTTAAATTTTTAATAACTTCCGAAGAATTTTCTGTGACGCATCGGCGGATGCACGCCGCCGGGGCGTTGGGCGGCCGGTTTTCCGCGCCGGGGTGTCCGATTGACGAGCGACCGCGCCGCACGGCGGCACGGTCAGCGGTTGACGGCGGGGTTGTCGGTGCGCTCCGGCAGATAATCCACGGATACATGGAAGGAGTCTGCCCAAGCGACCGGTTCCCGTATCCCCGGCTCCCGTTCGCCGGTCTCATACCGGCTGATGGTGTTTTGATTTGTGTGCAGATACAGCGCCGCCTGCGATCTGAGCCGGGATAGCCGGGTGGATGCCGCCGACCGGACCGTCCTGCGTATTCTTCTTCTGCACAGGGCATAAACCGCCGCTGCTGCGTCGGCGGCCGCATTTCTTGTTGCCTTTTGCGAAAATATGTGCTACACTGATCGCATATCACACAGACGGAAACACCGATGGTTCTTTCTAAAACGAGGCGACAGACATGCACTATTGCGGATATCATACCCACACCACCTTTTCCGACGGAAAAAACACCCCGGAGGAAATGATCCGGGCGGCCATCCGGCTGGGGATGCCCGCCATCGGCATCACCGACCACAGCGATACCCCCTGCGACCAGTCCTACTGTATGAAAGCGGCCCAATACCCGGCGTATGTGGCGGAGCTGCGGCGGCTCAAGGAGCAATATAAAGACCGGATCGGGGTGATGATCGGACTGGAGTTGGATCTGGATTCCGACATGGCCATCACGGCGGAGCTCGACTATTTCATTGCCTCGGTGCACTATCTCGTGTTCGGTGAGCGGGTGTATGCCATCGACCACGCCAACGGGAAGGAGGGCTGGCTGAACCAGACCCGGTGCATTGAGCGGGAGTTCGGCGGCGATCTGCACGCTTTCCAGAAAGCGTATTTTGACGCGGTGGTGGAGAATGTGCGCCGCTCTCATCCCACCATTGTGGGGCATTTCGATGTGATCACGAAGTTCAGTTACTTCGACGAGGCCGACCCGGTGTATCGGCGGCTGGCGCTGGAGGCGCTGGAGCAGGCGGTGGCGGTTTGCCCGGTGGTGGAGGTCAATACCGGCGCCATCTCCCGGGGCTGGCGCAAGGCGCCCTATCCGGCGGATTTTCTGCTGCGGGGTCTGCGGGAGATGGGCGGACAGGTGGTCCTGGGGGCGGACGCCCACGGGGCGGACGCCATCGACTGCGCGTTCCCGCTGGCGGCGGAGCGCATCCGGGCGGCCGGGTTCGACCATGTGCTGACCCTGTTTGACGACGGCTTCCGGGAGCAGCCGCTGCGGTGAATGAGCCTTGTCCGGCGACAGATTTATACAGCGTCCGCCCCGGTGTCAAGCATTGGCACGGCGCGGCGCCGGACGGCTGGTTTTCCCATCTGGCGGTGGAGGTGCCGGGGGAGAAACGGGCACAGCGTCCGGTGTGAGCCGGTCAGCGGCGAAGCGTATGCACAGCTGTGCCGCCGATACGCTATAGCGGGCAGCTGCCGGCGAAAATGCAACCGTGTCCTGTGCCCCGGAAGGGGCGGCTTTTGCCCGGGCGCTGACAAAAGGCGGACAGGGCAAGCTCTCTCCGGGAGCGGGATATTTGCTCAGAGGCTTTTACATGGCCGCAAGAGGAATACACCTTTTGGCAGACGAAGCGCAGCACACCGAATGGGCTTAACCGCTACTATACGGAGTTTACCGCTGCGGAGTGCTGCGATGCGCACATAATCGAAAGCTATACCGTGCGCACCGGCATCCCGCCTGCCTGTACGGAAGAGAACGGCAGAAACATCCTCGCCGAATGGGAGTCCGGCTGGGATTATAATCCTCGCTATTCCGGCAGATGCACGGATTACAATCCGGTGGATCCGAATTGCCTGCTCTACCACGATGAGGTCTGCTGGTCCGCTGGGTGGAAAGGCTGCAGGACACGGCGGCGGCCGAAAAATATCGGGCACTGGCAGCAGAGCGCAAAGAGAAAATTCGCCGCTTGATGAAAAGCGACGGATTTTACTACGATTATGATTTTCGGAACGACAGACGATCTGCGGTGGTATCCTGTGCCGACTTTTTTCCGTTTTGTTTCGGAATCGACAACCGTGCGGAGGATTTTCGGAAGCTGCTGCAGCGTGTAGAGGCAGAGCACGGCGTGATTGCCTGTGATGAACATTCCGGACACTATCCGTGGTCAGCGCCGAACAGCTGGACACCGCCGAACTATATGGCGGCAGAGGCCGCCATGCAGGTGGGGCTTACTGCGGATGCCGAGCGTCTGGCAGAGAAGTATTGCCATAGCGTTGAGCACCTCTTTACACAAACCGGAGATCTGTGGGAGAAATATGATGCCGTGACCGGTAAGCCGGATCACAAAAGCGAATACGGAACGCCGGCAATGCTCGGCTGGACAGCCGGTGTATATGTGGCATTTCGCCACCTGCCGGAGCAGCCTCGCGTCTCTTCGTCGGAATAGAGAGGGACACATAGGATACGTTTTGTGTGCCTGCGGTAAGATGCGTTGGCGGGATGAGCTCATCCGGGTTTTTCGCATCCGTTTTGAAGAATACGGACCGTTTGCCGGACATTTCGCTGTTGTATAGGAGAGAGCGGCGCTTGCACCGGCAAGCGCCGCTTTCAAATATGTTGCGATATTGTCCCGTCTGGGTTTGCGGCCTGTCAATGCGGCGGTGCTCCGGCCCGATGGCGGTTTCCGCGGTGTCCGCCGCCCGTCGTGCCGGCCGATCGCCGTGCCTGTTTCCGGGCGCGGCGAGCGCAGACGGCAGCGACGGTACAACGGAAAAGGGCGGCACAGGCTCAATACCTGTGCCGCCGGCGGGGTGGGGTTATCCTTTTTTCTTGCGCGCCTCCGCTTTCATCCGCAACTCCTTGGACAGGATGCGCTTGCGCAGGCGGATATTCTTGGGGGTGACCTCCACCAGCTCGTCGTCGTTGATGAATTCCAGCGACTGCTCCAGACTGAGGATGGTGGGCGGCACCAGCCGCAGCGCCTCATCCGAGCCGGAGGCGCGGGTGTTGGTGACGTGCTTTTTCTTGCACACATTCACCACGATGTCCTCGTCCTTGGGGGATTCGCCCACGATCATGCCCTCGTATACCGGCACGCCGGGGCCCACGAACAGAGCGCCCCGATCCTGGGCGTTCCACAGCCCGTAGCCGCAGGTCTCGCCGGTTTCGTGCACCACCAGCGAGCCCTGCACCCGCTGGGGAATATCCCCCTTATAGGGCTCATAGCCATCAAAGACGCTGTTCATAATGCCGTTGCCGTTGGTATCGGTGAGGAACTGCTGCCGATAGCCCATCAGCCCCCGGGCGGGGATGCGGAATTCCAGATGGCTCATGCCGGTGTCCCGGGTGCCCATATTGACGATCTCCGCCTTGCGGGAGCCCAGCTTTTCCATCACGGCGCCCACATATTGCTCCGGCACCTCGATGACCAGCAGCTCCATCGGCTCCAGAAGATGGCCGTCCTTGTCCTCCTTATAGATGACCTGAGGGCGGCTGACGGCAAACTCATAGCCCTGCCGCCGCATGGTTTCGATGAGGATGGACAGGCTCAGCTCGCCGCGGCCGGACACCTTGAAGCTGTCGGTGGTATCGGTCTCCTCCACCCGCATGCTGACATTGGTCTCCACCTCCTTAAAGAGGCGGTCCCGCAGGTTCCGGGAGGTGACGAATTTACCGTCCTGTCCGGCAAAGGGGCTGTTGTTCACCATAAAATTCATGGAAATGGTGGGCTCGTCGATATGCACGAAAGGCAACGGCTCCACATGCTCCGGATCGCAGGCGGTCTCGCCGATATTCAGATCGGCGATGCCGGTGACGGCGATGAGATCCCCCAGCGCCGCCTGCTCGCATTCCGCCCGGCGCAGGCCCTCAAACTGATACAGCTTGCCGATGCGCACATTGTGGGTGGTGCCGTCCCGCTTGCACAGGGTCACCATCTGCCCGGTATGCACCTCGCCCCGCTCCACGCGGCCTACGCCGATGCGCCCGGTGTAATCGTCATAGTCGATATTGGAGAACAGAATCTGCAGCGGTCCCTCCGGATCCCCCTCGGGGGCGGGAACGTATTTCAGAATCGCCTCAAACAGCGGCCGCATATCCCCGGAGCGGGTTTCCGGGTCCAGGGAGGCGTAGCCGTCCCGTCCGGAGGCGTACACCACCGGGAAATCCAGCTGATCCTCGTCCGCGCCCAGCTCGATGAACAGGTCCAGCAGCTCGTCGATGACCTCCGCGGGGCGGGCGCCGTCCCGGTCGATCTTGTTGATAACCACCACCGGCTTTTTGCCCAGCCCCAGCGCCTTTTTCAGCACAAACCGGGTCTGGGGCATACAGCCCTCAAAGGCGTCCACCAGCAGCAGCACACCGTCCACCATCATCAGGATGCGCTCCACCTCGCCGCCGAAATCGGCGTGACCGGGTGTGTCCACGATGTTGATCTTAGTGCCGTTATAGTGGACGGAGGTGTTTTTGGACAGGATGGTGATGCCCCGCTCCCGCTCCAGATCGTTGGAGTCCATAACCCGCTCCGCCACCTGCTCGTTGGCGCGGAAAATACCGCTCTGCCGCAGCAGCTGATCCACCAGCGTGGTCTTGCCGTGGTCCACGTGGGCGATGATGGCGACATTCCGCAAATTTTCTCTTGTACCCATATCGGTCGCTTCCTATTCTCTCAGTTTTTCGATATTTTTCCACAACTTGTCCATTATAGCACGCCGGCGCCCTCTGCACAAGAAAAATTTTTCCGGCGGTGGCGTCGGGATCAGTCTTCGGCGCTTTCCAGCTGCTCCTGAGCGTCCGCCCAGCGCTCCATGGCCGCCTCCAGCGCGGCGTTTTTTTCCTCCAGACGGGCGGTGAGGGCGGACAGCGCCGCAAAGTCTGCCGCCGTCTCCGGGGCAGCGATCTCCGCCTCCAGCGCGGCAATGTCCTGCTCCAGCTGCGCTGTTTCGGCCTCGGCGCGGGCGGCGGCGGTGCGCAGCCGCCGCAGGGTGCTCTCCCGCTCCTTGCGCTGCTTATAGTCCGCACCGCCGGCGCCCGCCTTGCTGTCCGGCGGCTTGTCCGCCGCCGCGGCGGCACGCTGACGGGCAGCGGTATAGGCGTCATAGTCGTTGCCGGCGGCAACGATCCCCTCCGGGCGCAGCTCCGCCACCCGGGTGGCCATACGGTTGATAAAATACCGGTCGTGGGACACCGCCAGGATGGTGCCGTCATAGTCCGCCAGCGCCTCCTCCAGCGCCTCCCGGGAGGCAATGTCCAGATGGTTCGTGGGCTCATCCAGCAGCAGCAGGTTATCCCCCGCCAGCATCAGCTTTAACAGCAGCAGCCGCGCCCGCTCACCGCCGCTCATGACCCCGACGGTCTTATACACCGCATCCCCCCGGAACAGAAACGCCGCCATGGCGCTGCGGATCTCCGTTTCGGTTTTCTTCGGATAGGTGTCCCATAGCTCCTGTAAGGCAGTTTTTTGATAATCCAGCCCCTGCTGCACCTGATCGTAGTAACCGATGGACACCTTGGCACCCGGCCGCACATACCCGGCAGCGGGGGGCAGCTGTCCGCAGAGAATTTTCAGGAGGGTGGTTTTGCCGCAGCCGTTGGGGCCCAGCAGGAACACCCGCTCCCCCCGCCGCAGCTGCAGGTCGGCATTGCGGAACAGTTCCCTGCCGTCAAAGCCCATGGCCAGCCCCTCGGCGGTCAGCACCTCGTTGCCGCTGACCTGGGCGGCGGAGAACCGAAACCGGATGCTCTTGTCCGTCTCCTCCGGGGCGACCACCTCGGCCTTCAGCCGCTCCACCCGCTTTTCCCGGCTTTCCGCTTGCTTGATGCTCTTTTCCCGGTTCCATTGCTTCAGCAGCGCGATGTTTTCCTCCAGCCGCTGAATTTCCTGCTGGGCGGAGCGGTAATGCTTTTCTTCGATTTCCCGGTCCTTTTCCCGCTTTTCCCGGTGGGCGGTGTAATTGCCGCTTGTGCAGTAGAGCCGCCCGCTTTTCAGCTCCATGGTGCGGGTGGTGACCTTGTCCAGAAAATACCGGTCGTGGGAAATCACCACCACGGCACCGGGATAGGCGAGGATATACTCCTCCAGCCATTCCACCGAGGGAATGTCCAGATGGTTCGTCGGTTCGTCCAGCAGCAGCAGATTGGTATCCGCCAGCAGCAGCCGTCCCATGGCGGCCTTGCTGCGCTGTCCGCCGGACAGCACCCCCACGGGGGTGGTAAACTGCCGCTCCTCAAAGCCCAGCCCCAGCAGCGTCGCCCGCACCCGGCTTTTATAGTATAACCCGCCCATGTGTTCCAGCCGCTCCCGCAGGGTCTGCTGCTGCTCGATGAGGGCGGGGGAGGCTTCTCCCCGCTCCAGCCGGGCGTTGACGGCATTCAGCTCCCGCTCCACCGCCATCACCGGCGCAAACACGCTCTCCACCTCGTCCCACAGGGTGCGGCCGCCATCCCGGCAGGTGTGCTGCTCCATATAGCCGATGACCGTGTCCCGGTATTTCACCACCTCGCCGCCGTCCGCCGGCTCCTGCCCCATGAGGATGCGCAAAAGGGTGGTTTTGCCGCAGCCGTTGTCTCCCACCAGCCCGATTTTGTCGGTGTCGCCGATCTCAAAGCTCAGCCCGGTGAACAGCGCCCGCTCGCCGAAATATTTGTCCAGTTGTTGTGCTGCCAGCCGTGCCATAAAAACGCTCCTTAAAATATGCCCGAAAAACGGCTGTTTTACTGCAATGGTAAAACAGCCGTCCCTGAGATCAATTCTTTTTGTCCTCCTCGTCCATCAGCTTGCGGATGGCCTCATGGAAGGATTCGATATCCTTGAACTGCCGGTACACGGACGCAAACCGGATGTACGCCACATCGTCGATGTGGATGAGCTGCTCCATGACGTATTCGCCGATCTTGGTGGTGGGCACCTCCCGCTCCAGCGAATTCTGGATCTGCGCCTCGATGTCGTCCACCGCCCGCTCCAGCCGCTCCAGCGGTACCGGCCGCTTTTCGCAGGCGCGCAGCAGGCCGTTGAGCAGCTTCTGCCGGTCGAAGGGCTCCCGGGATTTATCTTTCTTGACCACCACGATAGGCAGGCTCTCGATGATCTCATAGGTGGTGAACCGCTGGCCGCATTGCAGACATTCCCGCCGCCGCCGGATGCGGCTGCTCTCGTCTGTGGGACGGGAGTCGATGACGCGGCTCTCCACATAGCCGCAGTAGGGACATTTCATCGGGGGAACGCCTCCTTATTCTACTAACCGTTATATTTGCACTGTATTATACCATATAAATGAAGCAAGCGCAAGACTTTTTACCAAAAAAACAGCATCTGCCCGAGCCGGGATAGGCGGTGGGCCCACTCGCTCGGACAGATGCTCTCAAGGTAGATACCGTTCCAACACAAAATCCCGTACGATGTCCTCGATGTGACACGGTTCCGGGCAGAGCGCCTCCACGCGCTGCGCCAAGGCTTCGACGCGGTTCTGCTCCTCGTCCAGATCCTGCCAGCGCCAGCGGCGCACTCCGGACTCCACCTGTAAGCCGTACACCGGGTCCGGCGGTGCGCCCGGGGTCTGACATTTCCCGCACAGCACCGCCACACGTAATCGTTCAATTTCTTCGCCTTGTCCTGATTCTTCGCTCATGGTAGTTTTCGGCCTCCTCAAAATCATGAAGAAAATGTGAATGATTTTCACAATTTCGGATTTTAGCACCATGCAAAGCACTTGTCAACCCTAAATTTGGTAAAAATCGCAAGAAATTCACATTTTTACCTTTTGGCTTTGAGAACCCGTGTTCAGGCTGTGTGCAGCAACAGGGCATAGGCTCCGTAGAGCAGCCCGCCGTGCAGCAGGATCAGCAGCGGCAGCCCCAGCATAAAGGAGAGGTGGCGGGTCTTATGGCGGATCAGCCGCATCGTGAGGAACATAGCGGCCGCGCCGCCCAGGGCAGCCACGGTCCACAGGGTGGATTCCCGCACCCGCCAGCGGTGGGTCTGCGCCCGGCGCTTGTCGGCAACGGTGAGGACGACGGCCGTCAGGGAAACGGCGATCAGATAGGCGATCAGCACGATGGTGACAGGGGACATGGCGAACAGGCTCCTTTCGGTGGGGGCTTATGTTGCCCAGTATACCATACATCGGAAAGTTCTGTAAAGTCCCCGAAATATGCCGTCGGGACTTGACCTTTTTTGACAAAGTATGTACAATAAAGGAGTGTATCCGCTGATGAAACATAGAAAGCGCCTGTGGGGATGGCTGTGGTGCGCACTGGTGCTGCTGTCCGGCTGCCGTGTGCCGTCGGAGACGGCACTGCCCTCCGCGCCGTCCGCGCCGCCGCAGGGATCCCGGGAGGAAACGCCGGAGCTGCGGGGGGTGTGGGTATCCTTTCTGGAGCTGGACGAGCTGCTGGCCGATGCCGACGCGGCGCAGATGCAGACGCGGCTGGATGCCGTCATGGACACCTGCCGGGCGCAGGGGCTGAACACCGTCTTTTTCCATGTGCGGGCCCATGGGGACGCCTATTATGCCTCCCGGGTCTATCCGGCGGCGGCCTCCGCTGCGGGGCTGCTGGCGGCGGGCTTCGATCCCCTTGCCTACGCGGTGACGGCGGCCCACAGCCGGGGGTTGGCGCTCCATGCCTGGGTGAACCCCTACCGCATCGGGGAGGATCCGTCCCGGGCGGTGGCGGAGGTTCCCCGGTTTCAAAAGGACGGCGTGTGGTACTATGACCCGGCGGCGGAGACCGCCCGGGCGCTGGTGCTGAGCGGCGTGCGGGAGATACTGGACGGCTACGCCGTGGACGGGGTGCATTTTGACGATTATTTTTATCCCGCCGGGATGAGCGCCGCTGCCGAGGATTTTGAGACGGTCCCGGAGGGCGTCGCGGTGGGCGATTGGCGGCGCACTCAGGTGGACGCCCTCATCAGCGGGGTGTACGGGCTGTGCCGGGGGCGCGGCAAGCCCTTCGGAGTCAGTCCCGCCGCCCGGCTGGATTATTGCCGGGAGACTCTGTGCGCCGATGTGGCGCTGTGGATGCGCCAGCCGGGGTATATCGACTATGTGTGCCCCCAGATTTATTCCGGATTTCAGCACAGCAGCCGTCCCTTTCCCGCTGTGCTGGAGGAATGGCTCGCCCTGCCCCGCCACAAGGGGTTGGCGTTCTATGGCGGGCTGGCGTTCTATAAGGCGGGGCTGGCGGAAGACAAGTATGCCGGGGACGGCAGGGGCGAATGGGCGGGAAGCCACGATATTCTTGCCCGCCAGCTTCAGCTGCTGCGGCAGCGGCGGGCGGAGGGATTTATCCTCTTTCGCTATGCCCAGCTGACCGACACCGCCCCGGCGGTGCAGGCGGAGCGGGAGCGGTTTTTAACGGAATTGCGCGGCGAGACGCCGTAAAAGGAAAAATTCACCGGAAAGGAGCGAATCGGGTATGACAACGCATAGGTGGACAAGCCCCCGGCGGCGGTTGACGGCTCTGTGGCTGTGCGTCTGTCTGCTGATCAGCTCTCTGCTGGGGATGCGGCTGCTTGCCGATACGATTGCCACCGGCACGGTGCACGTGGACGACAGCCTGCGGGTGCGCAGCGGACCGGGGATGGGGTATGCGCAGATTGGCTCGCTGTACAACGGCGATGTGGTGACGATTCTCGAAACCAGCGCCGACGGCAAATGGTATAAGATCACCAAGGACAACCTCACCGGCTATGTCAAAGCCGATTATGTCACCATCAATGCCCATTACGACACCGACGGGGATTTTGAAGCCTATCTGACGGCGCAGGGCTTCCCGGAGAGCTATAAGCCGGCGCTGCGCCAGCTCCATGCTCAATACCCGAAATGGGTATTCAAGGCGCGGCACCTGTCCATGACCTGGGCGGAGGCGCTGGTGGGGGAGAGCCCGGTGGGGCGCAACACCATCCTCAGCCCCGAGGCGTGGAAATCCATGGAGTACGGAGCGTACAACTTTGATACGGGCGCGTATGTGTCCTTTGACACCGGCGGCTGGTGTGCCGCCGCCCCGGCGGTGATTGCCTATTATATGGATCCCCGGAATTTCCTTGACGGCACCTATGTGTTCCAGTTTGAGGAGCTGAGCTATTCCGCCGACCAAACGGTGGAGGGGGTTAAGGCGATCCTTCCTGCCGTGCTGCACGAGCGGGCGCCCCAGCTGCTGCAGGCGGCGCAGGAAACCGGAGTCAGCGCCTATTTTCTGGCGGCGAAGATCGTACAGGAGGGAACGGTGCAGAATAAGCTGGCGCTGGGGAAAGTGCCGGGGTATGAGGGCTACTACAATTTCTTTGACATCGGCGCCTTTGAGGCTAACGGGAAAAGTGCCGTGGAGAACGGGGCGATCTACGCCAAGAACCATGGCTGGAACGACCCCTATAAATGCCTGGTGGACAGCGCCAATATGCTGGGAAAAGCCTATATCCAGAGGGGGCAGGACACCCCGTATTTTCAGAAATTCAATGTGACGAACGCCGTCAGCGGTCTGTATCGCCACCAGTATATGACCAATACGGTGGGTGCCGCCTCGGAGGGAAAGATCCGCAGCAAAACGGCGATACGGGATGCGGGGCTGGTGTTCAGCGTGCCAGTGTATCGGGAGATGCCGGCGGCATCGGCGGCGTATCCGCCTCGCAACGGCAACAACAATAATCTGCTGGACGATATCGCGGTCAGCGGCTGTGGATTGACCCCCTCCTTTGACCGGTATACCACGGAATATGCGGCGCAGGTGGGGGCGGATGTGGACAGCGTGACGATCACCGCCCGCCCCAACGGCAGCGGCGCTAAGGTGTCCGGCGGCGGCACGGTGCGGCTCAGCCACGGGGAGAACCGGATAGAGCTGACCGTCACCGCCACCAGCGGTGTGACCCGCACCTATGTCCTCACGATCACCCGGGAGGGCAGCGACAGCGGACAGCAGCCGGTGATTACCGGGCGCACCTATGCGGTGAGCAATATCATCACCAAGGTGGAGCCGGGCACCACCGTCACCGAGCTGATTCAGGGGCTGGCGGTGCAGAACGGCACCGCCGCCGTCTATACCGCCGCCGGAGCGGCGAAAACCGCCGGCCCGGTGGGCACGGGGGATATTGTGCGGCTGTATAGCGGCACCGCCGTCACCGCCAGCTATCCGGTGGTGATTTACGGCGACGTGAACGGGGACGGAAAGATCGCCCCGGTGGATGTGCTGTGGATGCAGAAACACATCATCGGGCTGACCTCCCTCTCCGGTATCCAGTTGCAGGCCGCCGATACCAGCCGGGATGGAAAGGTGCAGCCGGTGGATGCGTTACAGGTGCAGAAGTATCTTGTCGGACTGATCCAATCGTTGCAATGAAAAGGAGTGTGGCGTCATGAAGCGCTTAAAGGGAATTCTCGCAGCGTTGCTGCTGACGGCAACGCTGTGCGCGGCGGGCTTTTCGGCGTCCGCCGCCACCGGCAGCGTCAGCTTTGCCGCCGGTGCATCTTCGGTGACGGTGGGCGGCTCCGTGACGCTGACCGTCACCTATACCGCCTCCAGCGTGGGAGCGGGTATTGCCAACATCACGTATGACAACAGTCTGTTTCAGTGCACGGCGGTGAACGGCACCGGCACCCATAATCAAAGTTCTGCCGCCGGTGTGCTGCGCTACACCTTTACGGAGAGCAGCAGTACGGGCAGCCATCGGTTTACCTGCACTTTTAAGAGTCGGCAGGCCGGAACGGGTACATTCACGTTGGCCAGCGACGGACTGGTGACCTTTGACTGTGAGGAGTTTTCTGTGGAGGAGAAATCCCTCACCGTGACGGTGGCGAACCCCGTCGCCTCCTCCAATGACAATCTGGCGAGCCTTAAACCCTCCTCCGGTACGCTGACCCCGAAATTCAATGCCAATACTCTTAACTATACCATTGAGGTGCCCTACACCACCACCAGCCTGTCCCTGAGCGCCGTGCCGGCGGACAAGGGTGCCAAGGTAGCTGTCGGCGGCAAAAACACGCTGGCGGTAGGGAAAAACACCCGGGTGGTCACCGTCACCGCTCCCAGCGGTGCTACCAAAAAATACACGGTGGTGATCACCCGTGCCGCCGATCAGGGCAGCTCCGGCGAGACCAGCACCACGACGCCGCCTCCGGGCGATCCGCTGGAGGTGACGGTGGGGGAGGAAACCATGCAGGTTTCCGATACCCAGCCGGACACGACTCTTCCGCCGGGATACGGCTGGGACAGCGTGACCCTCAACGGTACGGTGGTGGCGGCGGCGAAAAACGCCGACAACGGCACGGTGCTGCTGTGGCTGACCCCGGCGGCGGGGGGCGAGGGCGCCTTTTATCTGTACGATGAGACGTCCGGGCAGTTCACGCGGTTTCGTCCGCTGACGGTGGACAGCCGGCTGTATATCCTGCTGCCCATGCCCGCCGGTCAGGAGCCGCCCGCCGGGACGGCGGCGGGCACCTGCTCCGTGGGTGGGCAGGAGACGGACGCGTTTCTCTATGAGGATACGGCGCTGAGCGACTATGCCATCGTGTATGTGACCGCTCCGGACGGGCGCACCGGTCTGTATGTGTATGACCGCACCGACGATTCTTTTCAGCGTTACCATACGGTGACGGTGGCGGCCCAGACACCGGCGGACGATATCCCCTCTGCCGGTTGGTGGCAGAGGACGCTGACCTACGCCCGGAGCCATTGGCGGCTGCTGGCGGTGTGCGCGGCGGGGGTGGCGGTGCTGACGGCGGTGATTATCATTACCGTGGTGGCGGTGCGCCGGTCTCACCGCAGCACCAATTGTCGCCACTGATTGGCAAAGGGAGGAAACAGAAGGTATGCGTGGTTCCGGACGGTTTTTATCCGGCATATATAAGCGGCTGCTGGCGCTGTGCGCCGCCGTCGGGCTGATCTGGCAGCTGGGGCTGTTCTCCGGCGCGCCCCGCTGGGGGGCGCTGCGTCTTTACACGGTGCTGGTGGAGCTGCTGTGTCTGATCTATTTCACCGTGGACGAATATTGGGTGCTGCTGCGGGGGAAAAACTGGTGGTCGGTGATCAAGGGTGCTCTGACGATGGCGGCGGTTGCCTCCGGCCTGTTGGCGTATTCGGTTCTCGGTCGGGGGCCGCTGGCGCTGCTGCGGGCGGGTCTGATGGCACCGCTGCTCTACTATGCGGTGCCGCTGATGACGGTGCTGGATTGGCTGCTGTTTGACCGCAAGGGCAGCTTTCGCCCCACCGATCCGCTGGTGTGGGCGGTTTTCCCGAATCTCTATCTCCTCTATGCCACGGTGCGGGGCTTTCTGCTCCCGCCGGCTTTCGGCGGCGGCCGGTTCCCCTACGCGTTTATGGATTACGACGCGCTGGGTGTGGGACGGGTGCTGCTCGGCTGGCTGGTGTTCGATCTGGCGTTTTTGTGTCTGGGATATTTGTTCTGGCTCGTGGACTGGTTTGCCGGCGGCAAGCGAAAATGAGCCGGTTGCGACCCTCGGCTGCGTCTCTGGCGCAGCTGAGGGTCTTTTGCCGGAAGGCTGTCAAAAAAATAACGGTTCGGAACGGATAAGTTATTCTTGTTTTTGGCACAATTTATGGTAAAATAGGAGCAGAGCGCCTGTCCCCTGACGGCGCATACGTAGCGAAACGGAGTGAACAATAGACGATGACGAAACGAACTTTTCGCCACGGCATCCATCCCCACAATGACGGAAAGGCGCTGACGGCGGATGCCGCCATCCGGGAATTTCGCCCGGCGGGCGAGGCGGTGTATCCGCTGGGACAGCATATCGGCGCCCCGGCGCAGCCGGTGGTGGCGGTGGGCGACCCGGTGCTGGTGGGGCAGACGCTGGCGCAGCCCAACGGCTTTGTGTCGGCGGCGATCTGCAGCGCCGTGTCCGGCAAGGTGAAAGCCATCGAGCCCCGCATGACGGTGAGCGGCAAGGAGCAGCTCTCTGTGGTGGTGGAGAACGACGGGCAGTTCACCCCGCTGCCCGCGCTGGGACAGGCGCGGGATCCGGAGCGGATGACGGGGGAGGAGATTCTCGCCGCCATCCGGGATGCGGGCATCGTGGGGCAGGGCGGCGCCGGTTTCCCCACCCATGTGAAGCTGACCATGAAGCCGGGGGTCTCCCCCGACACGCTGCTGATCAACGCCGCCGAGTGTGAGCCGTATCTCACCTCCGATTACCGGATGCTGCTGGAGAATACCGACGAGCTGCTGGAGGGCATCGGGGTGCTGCTGCGGCTGTTCCCCGAGGCGCAGGCGGTGATCGGCATTGAGGATAATAAACCGGAGGCGATCCGGCGGCTGCGGCAGGCGGTGGGGGACAACCCCCGGCTGCAGGTGCAGGTGCTGAAAACCAAGTATCCCCAGGGCGGCGAGCGGATGCTCATTTATGCCGTTACGGGGCGCAAGGTCAGCTCCGCCGGACTGCCCATCGACGCCGGGTGCGTGGTGACGAATGTATCCACGGTGGTTTCCGTCGCCCGGGCGGTATGCCGGCAGATCCCCCAAATTTATACGGTGATGACCGTCACCGGCGACGGCGCGGCATCCCCCTGCAATCTGCGGGTGCCGGTGGGCAGCAGCCACCGGGAGGTGCTGGAGGCGGCCGGCGGGCTGAAAGGGGAGCCGGAGAAGATTATCTCCGGCGGTCCCCTGATGGGCATGGCCATGGCGACGCTGGATGTGCCGGTGGTGAAGACCTCCTCCTCCATTCTGGCCATGGAGCGGGATGAGGTGGCGCTGTGGGAGCCCAGCGCCTGCATCCGCTGCGGTCGGTGCATCCGCGCCTGCCCGGAGAATCTGGTGCCGGTGGAGATGGCACGGGCGGCGGACAGCTTCGATCTGGAGGCGTTTCAGAAGCTGGGGGGTGCGGAATGCATCGCCTGCGGCTGCTGCACCTATGTCTGCCCCGCCAAACGGCGGCTGACCCAGAGCTTTCAGTATGCCCGCACGGCGCTGGCCGCCGCCCGGCGGCAGGCCGCGGCCAAGGCCGAAAGAAAGGATGTGTGACCCATGCTCAACGGTTCGGTATCCCCTCATATCCGCAGCGGCGAATCCACCGCCACGGTCATGCGGGATGTGGCGATCGCTCTGATCCCGCCGCTGGCGGTGGGGGTGTTCGTGTTCGGCCTGCGGGCGCTGGTGCTGATTCTCGTCAGCGCCGCCACCTGTATGCTGACGGAATATGTGTATGAAAAGCTGCTGAAGCTGCCGGTGACGGTGGCGGACGGCAGCGCCCTGGTGACCGGGCTGATTCTGGCGATGAATCTGCCCGCCACGGTGCCGGTGTGGGTGCCGGTGATGGGGGGCGTGTTTGCCATCGTGTTTGTGAAGCTGCTGTTCGGCGGCTTGGGACAGAATATGATGAATCCGGCGCTGGCTGCCCGGTGCTTTCTCATCATTTCCTTCCCGGCGCTGATGGGCGGTGCCATGCCCGCCGTCGGCAACCTGCTGGGCGGGGATGTGTTCGGCGGATTTCTTCAGCGTATGGGCACCTGGTCGCCGGATGCCACCGCCTCCGCCACCCCGCTGGCGCTGCTGCGGGAGGGACAGACGCTGGATCTGTGGCAGGCGTTCTTTGGATTTCATTCCGGCTGCATCGGGGAGACCAGTACCCTCGCCATTCTGGTGGGGGCGGCATATCTGCTGGCCCGCCGGGTGATCTCCCCCCGGATCCCGGCGGTGTATGTGGGCAGCACGCTTGTGTTTGTCACCCTGTTCCGGTGGGCTCAGGGGGGCAGCCTGCCCGACGGCAATTATCTGCTGGGGCAGCTGGTCAGCGGCGGTCTGATGGCGGGGGCGGTGTATATGGCGACGGATTACGTCACCAGCCCCATCACCGCCGGGGGACAGTGGCTGTATGCCCTGCTGCTGGGGCTGCTGACCGCCCTGTTCCGGGTATTCGGCTCCTCGCCGGAGGGGGTATCCTACGCCATCATCATCGGCAATACGCTGGTGCCGCTGATGGAGCGGGCGACCCTGCCCCGCCCCTTTGGCACGAAGCGGGCGGCGAAGGGAGGGAGCCGGTCATGAAGAAAACCCTGAAAAACACCGGCATCCTGCTGGCCATCACGCTGGTGGCGGTGACGGCGCTGGCCTTTGTGTATGAGCTGACGCTCCAGCCCATCGCCCGGGCGGAGCAGGCGCAGAAGGCCGCCGCCTATCAGCAGGTGTATGAGACGGCCGCGAGCTTTGACGACTGTTTGGATGCGGCGGCGCTGCAAGCCTTTAACGCCGCCCGCACCGACGGCTCCTCCGTGGAGGAAATTCTGGCGGCCAAGGATGCCGCCGGGGAGACCCTCGGCTATGTGCTGACCGCCGTCTCCACCAAGGGCTACGGCGGCGAGATCAAGCTGGCGCTGGGCATCGACAAGGCCGGTGCGGTGGTGGGATATGCCGTCCTCAGCCACAGCGAAAGCCCCGGCTTCGGCGCCAACTGCGAAAACGCCGATGTGCGGGAGCAGTTTATCGGGATCCACAGCGCCGACGAGGTGGACGGCATCTCCGGTGCCACCTATACGACGAAGGCGCTGAAACAGGAGACTGCCGCCGCACTGGAGCTGGTGGCACAGATGGGAGGGGATCGCGGATGATGAAACAGGCTTGGGAACGGATCTATAACGGCATCGTCAAGGAAAACCCCACCTTTGTGCTGATGCTGGGCATGTGCGCTACGCTGGCGGTGACCTCCTCCGCCATCAACGGTCTCGGGATGGGGCTGTCCACGGCGGTGGTGCTGGTGCTGTCCAATACCATGATTTCGCTGCTGCGCCGCCTCATCCCCGATGAGGTGCGGATGCCGGCGTATATCGTGGTGATCGCCTCTTTTGTGACGATGGTGCAGCTGCTGCTGCAGGCATATTTGCCCAGTCTCTATACCTCGCTGGGTATTTTCATTCCGCTGATTGTGGTGAACTGCATTATTCTCGGTCGGGCGGAGGCGTATGCGTCGAAAAATTCCGTGTGGCTGTCCGCCTGCGACGGGCTGGGCATGGGGCTGGGGTTCACCTGCTCCCTGACCGCCATCGGACTGGTGCGGGAGCTGTTCGGCAGCGGTACCGTGTTCGGGCTGCAGGTTATGCCCGCCTCCTATGAGCCCATCGGCATATTGGTGATGGCGCCGGGAGCATTTTTTGTGCTGGCGCTGTTGGCGGCGCTGCAAAACAAGCTGAAAGCCCCCAGCGCCACCAACAAGGATACCCATGAGGACAGCGAGCTGATCTGCGGCGGCAACTGCGCCGATTGCGCCGGTCATGCGGTGTTTGCCCGCAACCACCGGCGGCTGGCGGAGCAGAACGCCGCTGAGACCCGCCGGGCGGCGGAGCAAAAGCGCCGCAGCATGGAGGCGGCGAAAACCCGGGAGGGAGGGGATGACCGTGGGTAAAACATTGCTGCTGACCCTGCTGACCACCATGCTCATCAACAATGTGGTGCTCAGCCAGTTTCTGGGTCTGTGCCCCTTTCTGGGCGTGTCCAAGAGCATTAAAACCGCTGCCGGCATGGGCGCGGCGGTGATCTTCGTCATCACCCTGTCCTCGGCGCTGACCAGTCTCATCTATACCGGCGTGCTGGTGCCGCTGGAGCTGACCTATCTGGAGACCATCGTGTTCATTCTGGTGATCGCCGCGCTGGTGCAGCTGGTGGAGATGGCGCTGAAAAAGCTCAGCCACGGGCTGTATGCGGCGCTGGGTGTGTATCTGCCCCTCATCACCACCAATTGCGCCGTGCTGGGCGTGGCGTTGACCAATGTGCAGAACGGCAACGGCTTCTGGATGAGTGTGCTGACCGGCTTCGGCACGGCGGTGGGCTTTGCCGTCGCCATCGTGATCATGGCGGGGCTGCGGGAGAAGATGGCGCATAACGCCGTGCCCCGCGCCTTTCAGGGGATGCCCATTGTGCTGTTGACCGCCGGACTGATGGCGATCGCGTTTTATGGCTTTTCCGGCCTGCAATTTTAAGGAGGTGGCTGCACGATGTCCATAGGAATTGCCGCCGCCGTAGCGGGCGGCGTGAGTCTGCTCATCGGGCTGCTGCTGGGTGCGGCGGGCAAGGTGTTTGCGGTAAAGACCGATGAAAGGGAAGCGGCGGTGCGGGCGGCGCTGCCGGGGAATAATTGCGGCGGTTGCGGCTATGCGGGGTGCGACGCCCTGGCAGCAGCCATTGCCAAGGGAGAGGCACCGCCCAACGCCTGTCCGGTGGGCGGCTCGGCGGTGGCGAAGGAGATCGCCGAGATCATGGGGGTTGAGACCACCGCCGTCCAGCGGCAGGTGGCGTACGTCCATTGCGCCGGCACCTGCGAGGCGCAGAAGCTCAGCTATCAGTATTACGGGGCGCAGGACTGCCGGCAGGCGGCGGTCGCCCCCGGCCACGCGGGGAAAGCCTGCGCCTACGGCTGCTTCGGACTGGGCACCTGCGTGTCGGTGTGTCCCACCGGCGCCATCCGTTTGGAGGAGGGGGTGGCGGTGGTGCAGCCGGAGGACTGCATCAGCTGCCGCCAGTGTGTGGCGGCGTGCCCCCGGAGGATCATCGGGATGCGGCCGGATAATGCCGCCATCGAGGTGTGCTGCTCCTCCGAGGATTTCGGCAAGGCGGTCAAGGCCGTCTGCTCTGCCGGCTGCATCGGCTGCGGCATCTGCCAGAAGGTGTGTCCCACCGGCGCCATCCAGGTGACGAACCATCTGGCGCGGGTGGATCATGCGCTGTGCACCGGCTGCGGCGCCTGCGTGGAGAAATGCCCGGTGCGGGTGATCCGGGTGCAGCCCGCCGGACTGCATAAAGCGTAAAGGAATTATTTTCCAATAGCCTGCAGGCATAGTTTTATCGGTTTTGTCGCATAGTAGGGGTAAGAGCCGACGACGGCTTTCGGCGGGCGTTTTTGCGGTTGCCCGCCGTCAAAACGTAAGGAGAGAAACCGATGAAACGATGGTGTATAGGACTGCTGGCGGCGCTGCTGCTGTGCGGGCTGGCGGCGTGCGGCGGCAAGGATGCCGACAATACCGCCCCGGGCGGCAACGCCGCCGATACGAAGCTGGGGCTGGGCTGTGTGGCCACCCGGATGATGGAGGCGGACGACACGACCCGGGTGAAGATCACCGCGGCGGCCGTGGCGCTGGACAAGGACGGGAAAATCCAGAATTGCCGGGTGGAGGAGACCGCGTATACGGTGTCCGCCGACGGCAAGCCGCTGGACGCGGCGGCGCTGGTGGCCAAGGGAGAGCAAGGGGACGCCTACACGCTGACGAAGGAGGACACCGGCGGAGCGTCGGAGCTGAAAACCTCCTGGGAGCAGCAGGCGCGTGCCTTTGCCACCTTTGTGCGGGGTAAGACCGCCGGAGAGGTCAGCGGCATTGCCGCCACCGACGGAAAAAGCGCTGAGATCGAGGGCTGCGATCTGGTGATCACCGACTTCATTGAGGCGGTGCGCAAGGCGGCAGACGGCGCGAAAAGCGCCGCCGTGGCCACGGGGGACGAGCTGCGGCTGCCCATGACTACCACGAAGAACGGCGAGTCCACCGATGCCGCTCCCCAGTTTGATACCGAGCTGGCGGCGGTGGCGGTGAACGGCGGCAAGATCACCGCCTGCATCACCGATACGCTGCAAGCCAAGCTGACGGTGGAGGACGGAAAGTTCACCACCGTGTCCGGGGCGATTGAAACCAAGCGCATGCTGGGGGACGGCTACGGCATGAAGGGTGCCAGCAGCATTAAGAAGGAATGGTACGAGCAGGCGGACACCTTTGACCGCTGGTGCGTGGGAAAAACGGCGGACCAGCTGGGCGGGCTGAAGCCCGATGCCTCCGGCAAGGTGGACGGCATTTCCGGCTGCACCATCGGCGTGTCCGGGATGCTGCATAACGTGATGAAGGCTGTGAAAGAATAAGGACGAGCCCGCACGGAGCTGCCGGACGGGCTCTGTGGGGCGCTGTCGGAGAAACGGCAAAGGAGGGGACGGAATGAAACGGCGGCTGCTGTGTCTGCTGCTGGCGGCTCTGCTGACGGTGGGGCTGACCGGCTGCGGAGAAACCGGACGCCGTTCCGTCACCTATACGGATGCCTTTGATACAGTGACGACCTTTACCGCCTACGGCGTTTCCCAGACGGAATTTTCCGCCGGAGCCCGGCGGCTGCACGAAAAGCTGCTGGAATACCATCGGCTGTACGACATTTATACCGACTATGCGGGGCTCGCCAATCTGAAGACCCTCAATGACCGCGCCGGCGGCGACCCGGTGGCGCTGTCCGCCCCGGTGCTGGATCTGCTGGAATACGGTCTGCAGGCGTACCGGGACACCGACGGCCGGGTGAACATCCTGTTCGGAGCGGTGCTGGAGCTGTGGCACGCCTGCCGGAAGCAGGCGCAGCAGCAGCCGGAGGCGGCGACGCTGCCGGAGACGGCCGCTCTGCGGGCGGCGGCGGCCCACACCGACCCCGCCTGTCTGGTCATCGACCGGGCGGCGGGCACCGCCCGGCTCACCGATGCCAAGGCCCGGGTGGACGTGGGCGCGGTGGCGAAGGGCTATGCGGCGGAGCGGCTGGCAGAATTTGTGCGGCAGGAGCTGGGGTGGCGCTGGGCGCTCATCAATGTGGGCGGCAATATCCGGGCGGTGGGCGGCAAGGGAGCCGAGAACCGCCCCTTCATCATCGGACTGCAAAACCCCGATACCGACTCCGCCAAGACATATATCGCCACGGTGAGTCTGGCCGAGGGGTCGGTGGTGACCAGCGGCGATTATCAGCGGTATTATACGGTGGATGGGCAGCGCTATGCCCATATTATTGACGTGGATACCCTGTATCCTGCCGCCCGGATGCGGGCGGTGAGCGTGGTATGCGCCGACAGTGCCCGGGCGGATGTGCTGTCCACGGCTCTGTTCACCCTGCCGGTGGAGGCAGGGCAACGGTGGGTGGAGCAGCTGCCGGGTGTGGAGGCGCTGTGGGTACAGACGGACGGCAGTCTGGTGTATTCCGCCGGATTCGCCGCGTATTTGACGGAGGAGATCGGGTGAAAGCAAAGCGAGTGGATGCCTATCCCCGGCGGTATCGCTCCCCCTCCCGCCGGGGGGCGCTGGGGCTGATGCTGTTGCTGTCGGTGGGGCTGGTGGCCGGCTCGGTATGGGCCTATACGGCGCTGCGGGCAGGCTATGCGACCCCCACGGAGACGGCGGTATCTTTGGCGGGGGCGGAGGAGCTGCCGGTATCGGCGGTCCAGACGGAGCGATACCATGTGCTGTCGGCTGCCCGGGCGCTGGATGCGGCGGGTCGGGTCAGCGGCTATGTGGTGGTGACGGCCCGGCAGGGGTATAAATCGGAGATCCGGGTGCAGTCCACCTTCACCGCCGACGGGGCTACGCTGGCGGGGATCCGGGTGCTGTCCCAGCACGAGACGGAGTATCTGGGTGCGCGGATCGCCACCGAGGGGTTCGCCGCCGACTTCGCGGGGCGGAGGATGCCCCTCAAGCTGGCGGATTCGGCCCGGCTGGGTTCGCCGGTGGACGGCCTGTCCGGCTCCACCGTTTCCGCCCGGGCGGTGGTGGATGGGGTGAACGATGCCCGGGAGTTTTTGCGAGCTGTAATACAGACAGGATATTAGAGCATCTGATATCCTGTCTGTAAAAGCGTTTACATAGGAGCGGAGGGCAACGCATGGCAGAGAACAATGTCCGGCGCCGGTGCCGGGGAGACGGCTGGTTGGTGGCGGCGGTGCTGACCGTGTCGTTGGCGCTGGCGGTCTGCTTGTGGTTGTCCCCCCGGCAGGGAGCAGCAGTGAAAATTTCCGTGGGCGGCCGGGTAACGGAGACGCTGCCGCTGGATAGGGATGCCCGACGGCTCATACAGGGCGAGGGCGGGGTCAATCAGCTGGTGATCGAGGGCGGGCAGGTCCGGATCGTCGAGGCCGACTGCCCGGACGCTCTCTGCGTCCGCCATGCGGCGATCTCCCGCCCGGGGCAGAGCATTCTCTGCCTGCCTCATCGGGTGGCGGTGACGGTGGTGGGCCGGGAAACCGTCATCGACGGAGAGACCGGCTGAAAGGCGGAGCTTTCGCCGCCGCCGACCTTGCGCCCGGCGGGACCGGGAAAGCGCAGCGGCCGACGGTGCGGTCTGCGGCGTGTTGTCCGACGCTCCGATCCCCTAAAGAAAGGCAGGTCCTATCCATGAAACGAAAGACGGCTCTGTATGGCCTGCTGGTGGCGCTGGCGTTCATCGTCAGCTATCTGGAGAGCTTGATCCCGTTGCCCATCGGTATCCCGGGGCTGAAGCTGGGACTGGCCAACGGCGTGGTGCTGGTGGCGCTGTACCGGCTGCGGTGGTGGGATGCGCTGGCGGTGAGTGTGCTGCGCATTCTGTTGGCGGGGCTGACCTTCGGCAGCCCGCTGAGTGTGCTGTATAGCCTGTGCGGCGGGCTTCTGAGTCTCGGCGCCATGGCGCTGTGCCGCCGCAGCGGGCGGTTCAGCGTGATGGGGGTGAGCATGGCCGGGGGCGTCTGCCATAATATCGGCCAGCTGGCGGCCGCTGCGGTGCTGCTGGGCACCCGGCAGGTGCTGTGGTATGCGGCGGTGCTGCTGCCGGTGGGGCTGCTCACCGGCGGATTGATCGGGGCGCTGGCGGCGCAGCTGCTGCCCCGGCTGGAAAAATTGCGGTGAAAGCACGGATATAGGAGAATGGGCATGGTGTTGACAAAGGATAAATCGTTCTATCGGTCGCTGGTGGCACTGGCGGTGCCGATGATCTTACAGAATCTTGTGACCTACGCGGTGGGACTGGCGGATAATCTGATGATCGGCTCGTTGGGGGATGCCGCCGTGTCCGGCGTGTATATGGGCAACCAGATCCAAACGGTGCTGCAGGTGCTCAGCGGCGGCATCGAGGGCGGCATCCTGCTGCTGGCGGCGCAATACTGGGGCCGGCGGGATACCGAACGGGTGCGCCGGGTGGTGGCGGTGGGCGTCACCTTTGCGCTGGCGGCGGGGCTGCTGTTTTCCGTGGTATGTACGGTGTGTCCGGCGGCGCTGCTGCGGGTGTTCACCCCCCAGCCGGAGGTGATCCGGGAGGGAGTCAACTACCTGTCCTTCCTGTGCTATTCCTATGTGTTTTTTGCCCTGACCCAGGCGCTCATCGCCGCCATGCGCAGCGTGGAGGTGGCCCGGGTGGGGCTGCTGGTGTCGGTTTGCTCGCTGGCGGTGGATGTGACCCTTAACTACATATTCATTTTCGGCAAGCTGGGCGCACCGGCCATGGGGGTACGCGGGGCGGCGCTGGCGACCCTCATCGCCCGTATCACCGAAACGGCGGTGATCGTTTTGTATGTGCGGCTGGCGGACAAGCGGCTGCGGTTCCGTTTCGGCGCGCTGCTGCATCCGGATCGGGAGATTTTTCGTGATTTCGTGCGCTACGGGGTGCCGCTGATGGCGGGGCAGCTGGTGTGGGGCGCGAATCTGCTGGCCAACAGCATGATCCTCGGGCGGTTCTCCGAGGCGGTCATCACCGCCACCAGCGTGGCCAACACGGCCAACAATTTTATGTATGTGGGCATTAACGGTCTGGCGGCGGCGGTGGGCATCGTCATCGGCAAGACCGTCGGCTCCGGCGACCTGAGACGCATCCGGGAATATTCCCGCACGGTGCAGGTGCTGTTTGCCGGGCTGGGGCTGCTGTTCGGCGGGATGTTTTTGCTGGCGCGGACGCCTTTCATTGGCCTGTACGACATTTCTCCGGCCGCGGAGGACTACTCCCGCCAGTTCATGGGGGTGTTGGCGGTGACCACCGTCGGCACCTGCTATCAGTATCCCTGTCTGTTTGGGCTGGTGAAAAGCGGCGGCGACGTGAAGTTTGTGATGCTCAACGACACGATTCACGTGTTCCTCGTCGTGATCCCGGCGGCGGTGATCGCGGCGGTGTGCGGGGCGGCCCCGGTGGTGGTGTTCGCCTGCCTGAAAGCCGACCAGATACTGAAATGTATCCCGGCGTTCTTCAAGATCCGTCGCTACGACTGGATGAAAAATCTCACCCGCGGCGAGGAAACTGCCGATTAACGGCACGCTTTGGCAGAAAATACTGGACAAACCCGCCAAAAGGTGGTATACTAACACGCAATACGTTGTATCGCTAAGGAGGCTATCCACTATGAATCGTATGAAACGACTGGCGTGTGCGGTGCTGGCATTGGCGCTGTGCGGCGCTTTCTTGCTGACGGGCTGTTCGGCGCCCCGGCTGACCATCGGCGGCACCCCCGATACCGCCGCCACCATCGGGGACACCACCCTGTCCACCGGTGAGTATCTGGCGTATCTGTATAATTCTTTCTATAACCTGTACTATTCTCAGGGGCTGTATCAGTATGCCCAGTATGGCTATGATGTATGGGCGCAGGAGTATACCTACGGCGAGGGCGACGATGCCCGGAAGGTGAAATTTGACGAGTATCTCAAGCTGTCGGCGCAGGATGCGGCGGTGCGGCAGGTGGCGCTGCGGCAGCTGATGGATAAGTACGGGCTCTCCTGGAACACGGAGGAGCAGACGGAGCTGGAGAAGAATCTGGAGAATGTCAAGGCGGACAGCTATCTATCTCTGGGTATCAACAAGGAGCACTTTGTCAAGGTCACCAAGGAGCTGAGTCTCAATGAGACCGGCCTGTTCTACGGCCTGTACGGCGAGGGCGGCCAGCGGGAGATGAGCGAGGCCGACCGCAAGGCGTACTTCGACGAGAATTACCTGTCCTATAAGATGATCTCCATCTCCCTGACCGGCTCCAACGGGTCGGAGATGACCGACGACGCCAAGAAGGAGGTCACCGACAAGCTGGAGGGCTATCTGGCGGATTATAACAAGAGCGGCAACTTCGACGCGGTGATCGACGCGTATAACCACTCCCAGGAGAGCGATCAGGATCACGAGCACGAGGCCAGCAAGGACGAGGATAACCGCAAAAACATCGACGGCAAAACCGCTGCCGATGCGGATCTGGTCAAGGCCATCCGTTCCGTGGAGGTGGGCAAGGCGCAGGTCGTCACCTATAAGGCCAACGGTTCCACCGCCACGGCGGCGCTGATCCTGCGGCTGGATATCCAAACACCGGAATCCCTGTTCACGGACGAGACCAAGAATATCATCCGGGGCGCCAAGTACGACGAATTTGACGCGGAGGTGAAGGAGGCGGTCAAGAGTTTGACCGTCAACTTCAATAAGTCTGTGGTCAAGAAGTGCGATCCCAAGAATTTCACCACCGACGCTGCCTGATTAAGACC
>CAKUAQ010000028.1 GCA_934636435.1 uncultured Eubacteriales bacterium | reverse complement strand
ACACATTGTCGCGGCTCCGCTCTTTTGCGTGGTGGGATGCGGTCGGCTCGTTTCCGGCGGGGAACGGGGCGGCGCTCAGCTGGTGTAATCCTCCAGCAGCACCGACAGCTCGTCCCGGTCGGCGGCGGGGATCCCGGCGCGCAGCCGCTCCTGCTCCTCGGCGGGCAGCGCCTCCACCGGACTGTCGAACACCTGCATGGGGTAATCGCTGCTCCCCTCAAACACCGCCACCTGTCCCTCGTATGCCCGGATGGTAAAGGCGGGGGTAGGCTCGGTGTCCGCCGGCGCGGGAATGACCGTGCGGAACAGAATGAACAGCGTGACGGCGGCCAGCAGCAGCGCTGCCGCCAGAGCCAGGATCACGGTGCGCGCGGTGGTATTCACAGACATCGCCTCGTTTCGTGAGAGTTGGCCTTAGTATTTCCGCCGGCAGAGGAAATATGTGGCTTTGCCGGAGAAAAACGGCCGCGTTCCGCTGAAAGCGGCGAAAAGTGGTGAAAAAATGCAAAAAATCGGCGAGAAAGGGCTCGGAGGGGCAGAAATTTCCGATTTTTGGTTTGACATTTGCCGTGTTTTGCAATACTATTAGAGTGTCTGTTTATACTCATACGGATCGGATACCGCCCGCGGCACAGCGGGTGCAGACATCCGTCCGCTGTCCGGGCGGCAGGGCTGCCGCCGGCGGGGCAGAGCACACCGAAGGAGGAAACGGAAGCATGGCAAAAAAACGAGGGCTGTCGGCCGCTAACGCTAAGCGCTGGGCGCGACAGCTTCCGGATAAAGCGAAGCAGGCGGCGCGGGAGCTGGTGCATCCCACAGCGAAGACCAAAGCGCGCCGGAAACGCACATTTCACCGGGTCGGGCAGCTGGTGCTGACCATGGTGCTGGTGGGGGTGATCTCCGTATGCATCGTGGGCAGCGTGCTGGTGGTGTATATGGTCAACCATTTCGACGCCGACAGCTATCTGCCGGTGCTGGGCGAGATGTCCATGGATACCCGCTCGGTCATCTATGTGCAGAATGAGGCGGAGCAATGGGAGCCGTACCATAATCTGCTGGGGGGCAACTCGGTCTGGACGGATCTCAACGAGATTCCGGTGCACCTGCAAAACGCCCTCATCGCCATCGAGGACGAGCGCTTCTGGGAGCACGACGGCGTGGACTGGAAACGCACCGTCGGCGCCATGGTCAACCTGGTGGTGAACCGGGTGTTCCATATCGGCAATACGGAATACGGCGGCTCCACCATCACCCAGCAGCTCATCCGGGTTACCACCCAGAATAAAGACCACAGCATCAAGCGTAAGGTCAACGAAATTCTGGCGGCGGTGGAGCTGGAGCGTAACGAATCCACCAAGCAGCAGGTGCTGGAGGCCTATCTGAATAACCTGCCTCTGACCGGCGATCTGGTGGGGGTGGGGATCGGTGCCCGCTATTATTTCGGCAAAGAGGTGCAGGAGCTGGATCTGGCGGAGAGCGCCGTGCTGGTGAGCATCACCAATAACCCCAGCCAATACGACCCCTATGCCCACCCGGAGAATGTGCGGCAGCGGCAGCGCATCGTGCTGGCGAAGATGTATGAGCTGGATATGATCTCCAGGGACGAATATTTGCAGGCCGTCAATGAGGAGCTGGTCTTTAAGAGCAGCGCCGTCCACCAGCAGGTGCAGGACTACTATGTGGACCTGGTGGTGGAGGATGTGATCCGCGACCTGATGGAGGAATACGGCTATACCTACAATTATGCCGCCAATATGGTCTATTACGGGGGACTGAGCATCTATTCCGCCGAGAACCCCCGGCTGCAAAAGGCCGTGGAAGCGGTATACACCAACGATAAGAACTATCCCGCCCATCGGGAAAAGGATACCGAGGATCCCCAGACGGGTTTCTTCGCCGTGGACTATGACGGGCGCGTGATCGCCACCATCGGCGGGAGAGGTGAAAAGACCGCCAACCGGGTGCTGAACCGCTCCACCCAGTCCACCCGGTCCCCCGGCTCCTCCATCAAGCCGCTGTCTGCCTACGGACCGGCAATCGCGGAGAATATCGTGCATTATTCCTCGCTGGTGCGGGATGCGCCCATCGAGCTGCCCAACGGCACGAAATGGCCCCATAACTATAACGTCAAGAGCACCCCGGATAACGGCGATGTGCTGCTGGGCGTGGGTCTGCAAAAATCTCTCAACACTGTGGCGGCGCGTCTGGTGCAGGAGCTGACCCCTCAGCGCAGCTTTGATTATGCCACCAAGACCTTCCAGCTGTCCACTCTGCTGGAGGCCAAGGCGGTCAACGGCTCCATCAAGACGGATATTGCGCTGGCGCCCATGGCGCTGGGCGCCTTCACCGACGGTGTGACCGTCCGGGAGATGGCGGCGGCCTATGGCGTATACGGCAGCGGTGGATTTTACAATAAGCCCTTCACCTATTATAAAGTGGTGAAGGGGGACGACGAATCCACCTCCACCCTGCTCACCGGCGGCAAGAAATCCACCATGGTGCTGGATGCGGAGACCTGCTATGTGATGATCCGGCTGATGAACCGGGTCACGACGCTGGGTACGGCGGCGGATATCGCCAAGTCCTGGCCGGGCTGGGAGACCTTCGGTAAGACCGGTACCTCCGAGACCAACCGGGATGTGTACTTTACCGGCGGCACCGCCTATTATGTGGCAGCCAGCTGGTTCGGCTACGACAATAACCAGGTGATGATCGGCACCCAGACAGGCTATGCCCGGCGGTTGTGGAATCTGGCCATGAAGGCGCTGCACACCAATCTGGAGATCAAGGGCTTCACCGCACCGGAGGGGGTGCAGACGCTCAAATACTGCACCACCACCGGGCAGCTGGCCACCGATACCTGCCCCGGCACCGATACCGGGTACTATAAGTCCGTGAATATCCCGCCGCTGTGCACCGCCCATCCGGGCAATCCGCTGAATGTGGCGGAGGATCCGGGCACCACCGAGCCGTCGGACGGGGAGGCCGGCGACGGGAGCACAACAACAACAACCACCACCGGCACGGATACCACGACCTCCGCCACACAGCCCGGCGAGACCACCGCCCCTGCCGTCACCACGACCACCAAGGCGTCGTCCGACGCCGGGGATGACACACGGGGGTGACAGGGTGAAACGGCAAGTCTCCCCTGCGGAGAATCGAAAGAAGCAGTTTGTGCTGGTGGATACCGGCGTGCTGCCGGATGTGGTGCTGCGCACCCTGAAAGCCAAGCGGCTGTTACAGACCGGCGGCGCCGCCACCGTGTCCGAGGCGGTGAAAACGGTGGGGCTGTCCCGCACGGCGTTTTATAAATACCGGGATGCGGTGCTGCCCTATGACGAGGATACGGCCGGGCGCACCATCACGGTGCATCTGATGCTGCGGCATACGCCGGGGGTGATTTCCCGGGTGCTGGACGGTTTCGCCCGGGCGGGCGCGAATATTCTCACCGTGAATCAGAATATTCCCTCCGGCGGTGTGGCGAACGCCTCCGTCTCCGCCCGTATCGACCAATTGGTGATGCCGGTGAGCGAATTTCTCAGCCAGCTGGAGCAGATTGAGGGCGTCCAGCGGGTCAACGGCGTCACCGACCGGGAACAGAAAGAACGGTAAATACACCCAGACTGTACGGAAAAAGGATGGAACCCATGATTTCAATTGCGATTTTAGGCCACGGGGTGGTCGGCTCCGGTGTGGCGGAGGTGCTGCATCATAACGCCGCCGGCATCCGGGCCAAGGCGGGGCAGGCGATCGAGGTGCGCCGGATATTGGATCTGCGCGCTTTTCCCGATCTGCCCTATGCCGATCGGTTCACCACCGATTTCAGCGATATTTTAGAGGACCCCGACATCCGCATCGTGGTGGAGACCATGGGCGGTCTGCACCCGGCCTACGATTACGTAAAGGCCTGTCTGGAGCGGGGCAAGAGCGTGGTCACCTCCAATAAGGAGCTGGTGGCCGCCAAGGGCGATGAGCTGCTGGCCATCGCCCGGGAGCATAACCTGAATTTTCTGTTCGAGGCCAGCGTGGGGGGAGGCATTCCCATTCTGCGCCCCATCGACCAGTGTCTGGCTGCCAACGAAGTGTTCGAGGTGGCGGGGATTCTCAACGGCACCACCAATTTCATGCTCACGAAGATGATCCGGGAGGGCATGTCCTTCGACGGGGCGCTGGCGCTGGCGCAAAAGCTGGGCTATGCGGAGCGAAACCCGGCGGCGGATGTGGAGGGCGCCGACGCCTGCCGTAAAATTGCCATTCTGGCATCGCTGGCTTTCGGCAAGCACGTCCATCCCGAGGAGGTCTATACCGAGGGCATCACCGGCATCACCGAGGCGGACGTGGCCTATGCCGCCGCCTGCGGCGGGGTCATCAAGCTCATCGGCCGGGTCACCCGCACCGAGGATGGGCACCTGTTCTGTCTGGTGGCGCCCATGATTCTGCCCCGGGAGCATCTGCTGGCGGGCGTGGACGATGTGTATAACGGGATTATGGTGCGGGGCGACAGCGTGGGCGATGTGGTGTTCGTCGGCCGGGGCGCCGGCAAGCTGCCCACCGCCAGCGCCGTGGTGGCGGATGTCATCGACGAGGTGAAGCACCTGCAGGCCCGCAAATATCTGTTCTGGGGTCCCGGCGAGCCGGGCTATGTCCGGGATCATCGGTTGGCCGCCGCCACCATGCTGCTGCGGTTCTCCTGTGCGGAGGACGCCGGGGCGCTGGTGCAGATCGGCCGGGCCTTCGGCGATGTGCGGATGGTGTCGGTGCCGGATGCCCCGGAGAATGAGGTGGCGTTTATCTCCCCCAGTATGCCGGAATGCCTGCTGATGGAGAAGATCGGCGGATTCACCGGCATGACCCTGACCAGGGCGCTGCGGTTTTACGGGCGATAAGCCCCGCAGGCATAATCCGTCGCAAGGATGAACTACATATAGATAACCGGCATAAGACCGCCGCTTCCACGGCGGCAGATTGGAGATGGGGGAACGATGTTAGTAGTACAGAAATTCGGCGGCAGCTCCGTAGCGGACGCCAAACGGGTGATGCATGTGGCGCAGATCGTCACCGACACCTATAAGCAGGGGAACGACGTGGTGGTGGTGGTGTCCGCCCAGGGCGATACCACCGACGACCTGATCGCCAAGGCGGAGGAGCTGAATCCCCGGGGCAGCAAGCGGGAGATGGATATGCTTATGGCGGCGGGAGAGCAGATCTCCATATCCCTGTTGGCCATGGCGATCGACACTCTGGGGTTTCCCGCCATTTCGCTGCTGGGCTGGCAGGCGGGCTTTGAGACCAACAGCGCCTATAGCTCCGCCCGCATCAAGCGGGTGCGGCCGGAGCGCATCCGGGCGGAGCTGGATAAAAAGCGCATCGTGGTGGTGGCCGGCTTTCAGGGGCTGAATAAATACGACGATGTGACCACCCTGGGACGGGGCGGCTCGGATACCAGCGCGGTGGCCATCGCCGCCGCCATGCACGCCGACCTGTGCCAGATCTATACCGATGTGGAGGGTGTATACACCGCCGATCCCCGCAAGGTTCCCGGAGCGCTGAAGCTGCCGGAGATCACCTATGACGAGATGCTGGAGCTGGCCACCTCCGGGGCGCAGGTGCTGAATAACCGGTCGGTGGAGATGGCGAAAAAATACAGTGTGGAGCTGGAGGTGCTGTCCAGCATGACGAGTGCACCCGGCACCAAGGTCAAGGAGGTAACGAAAATGGAAAAAATGCTCATCAAAGGCGTGGCAAAGGACGACAGCGTAGCACGAATTTCGGTGGTGGCGCTGCCGGACAGCCCCGGTATTGCGTTCAAGGTGTTTTCCCGGGTGGCGAAAGCCCATATCCCGGTGGATAATATCCTCCAGTCGGTGGGTCGGGACGGCACCAAGGATCTGGCGTTCACCGTACCGGCCCGCAGCGGCGAGGAGGCGGTGGCGGCGCTGCAGGAATTCTGCGATATGATGGGCGCCAAGGAGCTGCGGTGCGAAACGGATGTGGCGAAGATTTCCATTGTGGGTGCCGGCATGGAGACCCATGAGGGGGTCGCTGCCGGGATGTTTGAGGCGCTGTCCGATGCCAACATCAATATCCAGATGATCTCCTCCAGCGAGATCCGGGTGTCGGTGCTGGTGGCGAAGGCGGACGCCGACCGGGCGGTGACGGCGGTGCACAATTATTTCTTCGATAAATAAAACGGCAGGAGGGACCCCCTATGGCGGACAAGAAAGAGACCCTGGTCATCTGCTTTGCCAACAATAAGGGCGGCAGCGGAAAATCCACCGCCTGCGCCAATGTGGGCTATGCGCTGGCGCAGATGGGGCGGCGTGTGCTGCTGGTGGACGGCGATATGCAGCTGAATCTGAGCCTGTCCTTCTTCCCGGAGGAGGAAGTGCTGGCCATGGCGCAGAGCGAAAAGAACCTCTATTACGCCATTCGGGAGCAGAAGCCCCTCACCGACTATGTCATTCCCACCGCCTATGCGGGGCTGGATCTCATTCCGTCCTCCACCCTTATGAGCGGCATCGAGTATGAGCTGTTCACCAAGTGGCAGCGGGAAATGATCCTCAAGAACTGTCTGGCGCCGGTGCGGGATAGCGGGGTCTACGATTATATCCTGCTGGACGCGCCGCCCACCCTGGGCGGCTGGGTGATGAATCTGCTGTGCGCCGCCGACCGGCTCATTCTGCCGGTGGAGGCCAGCCCCTGGGGGCTGTTCGGGCTGGCGAATATGTTTGAATTCACCGCCACCGTGCGGCAGATGAATCCCGCTCTGTCACTGATGGGCATTGTGCTGACCAAGGTGTCGGTGCGGAAAAACTACTTTAAGCAGACTATGGAAACCCTCCACAGCATGGAGGATGTATCGGTGTTTGAAACCGTTATCCGGGTGGATAGCTCGGTGGAATGGGCGCAGGACAGCAGCCGGCCGGTGGGAGCTTATAAGCCCTCCAGCCGCAGCGCTCAGGAATTTGCTGCGCTGGCAAAGGAGGTGGATACATATGCCCGTAGGTAAAAACAGTCTGGCGAGAGCCGCTAAGGCGGCTGCCGCTCCGGCGGAGGAGACCGCAGCGCCCGTCGCTGCGGCGCAGGCGCCGGAACAGCCGGCGGCCCAAAAGCCGGCAGCGAAGAAATCGGCGGAAAAGACGGCGAAGAAACCGGCGACCAAAAAGGCCCCGGCGGAAAAGGCGGCGGAAAAGCCCGCCGCCCCCAAGACCACGACCAAAAAATCGGCGACCGGAAAGCCGGCGGCTCCGAAAGCCCCGGCAAAAAAACAGCCGAAGAAAGCTTCGGCTCCCCGGGAGTCGACCGTCGCTCCCGGCTATGCTGTGGGACAGGAGTTGCCCGTGTGGCTGCTGTGACGGGTGCGGATCGCGCCGCTTTGTCGGCGTACACACAATTGCAGACGGGAAACGGGAGCCGTATCGGAGCACACGCTCGGATACGGCTTTTCCGATTGTGCGGCTTTTGCGTTTTTTTTGCGGGCATTCCTGCCGGCAGCTTTGCGGGCGTTCTTGTCGACATTCTTGTCGACATTCTTGTCGACTATCGGCGGTGAAACCGCGGCCGCCCGCAAACAAACCGTTGCAAAAAGCACGGCCGGATGGTACAATGACGGTGTGCCCCATATTTTACAGCGAGGAGAATGGATATGTCCGGGAAAAATCTGGCCATCTATGACGATGAGAACTTTTTTAATAACTATATCGATTTGCGCAATGCCGAGAATAACTATAACGATCTGATCGAGCAGCCGATCGTGCTGGAGCTGCTGGGGGATGTGACCGACCGCTCGGTGGTGGACATCGGCTGCGGATACGGCGCCATGACCGCGAAGATCGCAGCCGCCGGCGCGCGCCGGGTGCTGGGCATCGACGTGTCCGAGAAGATGATCGAGAAGGGCAGACGGGAGAATTCTCATCCCCGCATCACCTACCGGGTGCTGTCGGCCGAGGCGCTGAGCACCGTCGAGGAAACCTTTGATATGGCGGTCAGCTGTCTGGCAATCCACTATATTGAGGATTTTGCCGGACTGTTTTCCGCCGTCGCGGGACGGCTCAATGCGCATGGCGCCTTTGTATTTTCCATGGAGCATCCTATGTACACCGCCAATTTGACGGGACAGCAGTGGATCACCGACCCGGATACCGGTGTCCCCACGGGCTATGTGGTGGATCACTACGGCGAGGAGGGGGTGCGGCATATCTCCTGGCTGGGGAAAACCATCACCAAATACCACCATAAGACGGATACCGTGTTCAATGCGCTGATCGCCGCCGGATTCCGGCTGGAGCGGGTCGTTGAGCCGTCTCCGAGCCGGGAGCTGATCGAACGGGTGCCGAAAACCGCCCAGGAGCTGCACCGCCCGGCCTATCTGATTGTGAAATGCCGAAAAGGATGAGCCTATGAGTTATCCGTACGATCTGTTCATTTCCTTCAAGAATTCCACCGAGGCGGGACTGACGGTGGATCGCGAGGTGGCAGGCCGGTTCTATGAGACCCTGAGCCGCGGCGGATTCCGGGTGTTTTTTTCCAATACGGTGCTTCCCGACAAGGGAATCGCCAACTATATGCTGGAGATCCAGAACGCGCTGGAGGATTCCGGGGCCATTCTGGTGGTCTTTTCTCAGGCGGAGTATATCTCCCGGGGCTGGGTCGCTCAGGAGTGGATGACCTTCCTCAATCTGCTGATGAAGGATCCCGGCCGCCGCATTTACATCTATTCCATTCAGGACGATACAGCCGGGCTGCCCCCGTTTTTGCGGCCGTATGAGTGCTTCGGTGATTTTGATGCGGCCATCGCGCATCTGAATAACGGCTTGCGGCAGGCGGGGTCCGCCCGGACGGAGGGGATCGGCAAGCGGGATTTTCTCAACGCCTATTGGGGGCTGTTCGGCAATACCGACGTGTTCGAGTATATGGACAAGCCCATGCGCGAACCGTTTTATAATTACGCTGTCTACTGTCTGAGGGCGACCTATATCCGCACCGGCGACGCGGATGCGTATATCGACGGTCTGGAGCGGCTGGCCGGGGAACAGAGCAATCCGCTGGCCATGTATCTGCTGAGCCGCCACTATCGGGGGGTGCGCAGCCTGGATCTGCCTCTGTCCCGCGAGCTGGCGCAGCGGGCGCACGGGAGCTTCCGCCGCAAGATCGAAAATTCCGCCCGGGACGGCGAGGTCAGCCTGTGGATCCTCACCGATATGGCGGAATACGACGGGGCGTTCTTCATGTGCGATGTGATCCACGATGTGCTGGATGCTTATGAGGTGAAAACCGACATCCGTGTGCTGACGCCGGATGCATGGGAAGAGGCGCGGTTTGAGGAGCACCGGAGGATCGTGCTGTTCTGGTCGAATGTGGGCATGGAGGTGCCCCGGCCGTTCATTCAGCGGCTGCGGGAGAACCGGGAGCGGGTGCTGATCGGGCTGAATGCTTTCGGCGAGACCGCCTTGCGGTGCAACATACGGGACTGCCGTCTGTTTGAAAACAATACCGCCGACATCACCCGGATCTGTCGGCTGCTGCTGGGGTAGGCGCGGCGATGCGGGAGCGGGCGCTTCCGCCGCGGAAGGTGTCTCGGCCCGCACCTCCCCCGCTGCGGCGGTATTGCGATCCGGAGACGGCCAGGCCGGTTAAGTCGGCTTAGCCGGAATAAAAGCGGCGCGGCCCTAAAACGGCCGGGCCCCATCGTTTCAATTAGGAGGAACTGCATGATCTATCGCAAGGAGATCGACAAGGCCCTGATGTGGCTGTTTGAGACCCAGAATAAGGAGTGCTTCGGCTGGAGCTGGGTGCGGGACATTTCCCCCAATGAGCAGAATACCGCCGAGGTGGTGTATGCCGCGACGCTGTTCTGCGATATTCTGACGGAGAAACAGAAGCAGCTCATCAACGAGGCGGTGCGCGCCTGGCTGCTGCTCCCCCGGAAACACGCCGTCCTGACCATCGACTGGGTCTGGGTCGGTCTGGCGCTGACGAAATATGCGGAGCAGTACGCGGTCTACGGGCCGGACTTCGGCCTGGAATTTGTGAAGAACGATATCAGGGACTGCGTGGAGGCCATTCTGGCACTGCAAAATCCCGATGGCGGCTGGGGCGACTATAAGCGCGATCTGTCCACCACCTTCCGCACGGCCCTGTGTATCGTATTCTTGCAGAGCCAGCGGCAGGTCAGGGACGCGGCGGTGGAAAAGGCGCTGAACGCCGCCGTCGCGTGGCTGCTGCAGCTGCAGAATGAGGACGGCGGCTTCGGGAATGTGTGCAACGCCAATTTGACCGAAAATGTGCTGGCCCTGTATGCCGGGGTGGAGCAGACGATCGTGGAGAATCAGTACGAATCCTCCCAGTCGGCCACCGGCTATGCCCTCTGGGCGTTGTCCTGCCGAAACAGGTTTATGTACGGTCGGCCCATCGGCCGGGCGGTGGAATACCTGCGTCGGCAGGATGCATCCGGCGGCTATGAGATCTTCTTCGAGGTGGGGATCCGGCGGGGCGCCCTGTTCACCTTCCGGCATTTCGGGGCGGCCTGGATGGGCATTGGGCTGCTGGCCTCGGGCAAATCCGGGTTCACCTCCCCCGAGATCGTGCGGCTCATCAAGCATTTTCTGTCCCTGCAGGATCCTACGAACGGCGGATTTAAGTGCAACGACACCTCCGAGGTCTACACCTGGTCGGACTGCAACGCGTTGATGTTTCTGCGCATGGCGGCGGACGCGCTGAGCGATATGAGCGGCATAGAATATACCGACATTATTGTGGAGTACTTCATGCAGTAAGTGCCGCCCGGCGCCTGCATTAGCGGCGCTTTATGCATCGGACCGGAGACGCCCCCGTTTCTCAGTCGGAAATCCGGAGCAGGCCCTTTGGCTTTGCCCGAAAACACGGTCCGCCGGAATGGGTCGCCCGCCCCGGAGCGTCGCGCGCCGTCTCTCCGGCGTGCCCGTCCCCGTCGGTGCGCGCAGCCGCCTGCACGTAAAAAACTTTGAGAAAACGCTTGACAAGAAAAAAGACGAGGACTATAATGACCATGGTTAGCGGATGCTAACCATGCACTGCTCCAGAACGGCGCGGAATTGGCTGATAACGGTGTTTCACCGGAATGCAAGGAGGGAAAAGCCATGATCAAGACCACGGTAAAAATCGACGGCATGAGGTGCTCCATGTGCGAGAGCCATATCAATGACTGCATTCGCAGCAGTTTTCCGGTTAAGAGCGTGAAATCGTCCCATTCCAGAGGGGAGAGCGTTCTGATCTCCGAATACGAGCTCGATGAGGCGGCCTTGCGGGCGGCCATCGAAAAGACCGGCTACCGGGTGCTGTCCGTGCAAACGGAGAGCTACACGAAGAAGGGGCTTTTCGGACGGTTTGGCGGGTGAGCGCCATGGAGGCGATTCTGTCGGCGGCCGTCACCCTGTGCCTCATCGGTCTGGATGTGTCTGTGAAGCGGGCGTGTCGCAGCTGCCTGCGGGAGCCGGGTAGAAAACGCAAGTCTCTCTGAGCGAGGGAAATCGAAATCGGAAGGGAAGGATCGAAAGACATGGCGATCGTAGAATTTCAGAACGTCAGCCGGGTCTACACCAGCGGTGATCACGAGCTGAAAGCGCTGGACGGAGTAGACCTGACGCTGGATGAAGGCAAGTTTGTGGTGATCCTCGGCCCGTCGGGGGCCGGAAAAAGCACGCTGCTCAATATGCTGGGAGGGCTGGACAGTCCCACATCGGGCCGGATCCTGGTGTGCGGCAAGGATATTTCCGCTCTGTCCAAAAACGAGCTGGCGGACTATCGGGCGGAAACGGTGGGGTTTGTGTTTCAGTTCTATAATCTGATCCCCACCCTGACCGTGCATGAGAATGTGGCGCTGGTCAAGGAGATTGCGCCCCATTCCCTGTCCGCGACAAAAATGCTGGAGGAGGTCGGTCTGGCCGACCATGGGAAAAATTTCCCCTCCGAGCTGTCGGGCGGCGAGCAGCAGCGGGTGTCCATCGCCCGGGCGCTGGCGAAGAATCCGAAGATTCTGCTGTGCGACGAGCCCACCGGCGCATTGGATTCGACCACCGGCGTGCTGGTATTGAAGCTCCTGCTGAAAATGGCCCGGGAATACGGCAAGACCATCGTCATCGTGACCCACAACCAGAATATTGCCCGGATGGCGGATACGGTCATTCATGTCAAGAACGGCAAGGTCGTATCGGCAGAGGATCAGGCACATCCGGCCTCGGCGGATGAGATCGACTGGTAAAAGGAGCGTTTTTATGTTACTGAAGAAAATGCTCCGCACCGCCTGGAGCTACAAGGCGCAATTCATTTCCATGATCCTGATGGTGATGCTGGGCGCAGGGATGTTTGTCGGCTTCAATATGGAATGGGTCAGCATCGAGAGCAACATGACCACCTTTTTCGACGATTGTCATTTTGCCGATTATCGGCTGGTGAACGAGAAGGGCTACACGCCGGAGCAGAGGCAAAAGGTCGCGGCCATCGACGGGGTACAGGCGGCGGCGCGCTTTCTGTCGGTCAATGTGGATGTGCAGGAGCGGGACGGCGACAGTGTGGCGCTGCTGGTGACCACCGACCCGGCGGTGTCGTCCTTTGTATCGGTGAGCGGCGGCGCATACGATGGGACCAGCGCGGACGGGGTCTGGCTCTCCGACCGGTATGCCGGAGAGAACGATTTCTCTGTCGGGGATACGGTGACGTTTGTTTATCGCAACACGCAAATCACCGGCCGGGTGCAGGGGCTGATCAAGGCCGCCGAGCAGATGATCTGTGTGCGGGACAATACCCAGCTGATGCCGGATTTTTCCACCCATGGCTATGCGTACATTTCCCCGGCCTTATACGAAAAGGCTGTGGGATTCGGCTATTATCCCATGCTCCATGTGCTGTCCGACACGGATAAGGAGACCCTCTCCGAGGCGGTCAACCGGGCGCTGGGAGAAACGACGGTCATGCTCACCAAGGACGATACTCTGTCCTATTCTCAGGCGGAGGGCGAGGTCAGCGAGGGCAAGGCCATGGGGAGCATTCTCCCTGCGCTGTTTCTGCTCATCGGGCTGCTGACCATGGTGACAACCATGCACCGGCTGACGGCCAAGGAGAAAACACAGATCGGCACCCTTAAGGCGCTGGGTTTCCACGACAGCCGTATCACCCGGCATTATACCGCCTATGCCTTTTTCGTGGCGGTCGTCGGGACGGCGCTGGGCATCGGCATGGGATACGCCGTCGCCTGGTGTATTATGAATCCCGACGGCATGATGGGTACCTATATGGATCTGCCGGAATGGCGGCTGGTTTTCCCCGGGTTCTGCGGGTTGGCGATCGCGCTCATCGTCGTTCTGCTGACCCTCATCGGGTTTTTCTCCGTGCGGACCATGCTGGCGGGAACGGCGGCGGATTCTCTGCGCCCCTACACACCGAAGCGGATGAAGCCGATGCTCGTCGAGCGTATGCGGCTCTTCCATCGGCTGCCCTTCGGCACCCGCTGGAATATGCGGGATATCGTGCGGCATAAGGCCAGAACGGCCATGAGCCTGGTGGGCATTGTAGGATGCACCATTCTGGTGCTGGCCTCCTTCGGCATGAGGGATACGATGAACGCGTTTCTGAATATGTATTACGACAACGGGTTGCACTATTCCTCCCGCATTTTCCTGTCCGAGACGGCAACGGATGCGGAGCGCCGGGAGATTATCGACCGGTATACCGGTGATTACGGCGGCTCGGTCAGCGTGCAGACGGACGGAAAGACCGTCTCGCTGGATGTGTATCATATCGCCCACGATAAGATTCGGATCATGGATGAAAACACCGCCCGGATCCCCATCGGCGACGACGGCGCGTATGTCTGTATGCGTCTGGCCGAGCGGTTCGGCCTGCATACGGGAGATACGGTTTCCGTCAGCCCCTTCGGCTCGGGCGAGTCATATACGCTGCGGGTGGCGGGCATCTTCCGCAGTGTGTCGGAGAATATGATCGTCTCCGATGTCTACGCCGATTCCCTGAAGATTCCGTACACGGTGGATTCGGTGTATACCGACACCGACAAGAGTGCCATCGAGCCTGCCGACGGCATCAAGTCGGTGCAGTCCAAGCAGATGATCATGGACTCCTTTGAGAGCTTTCTGTCCATCATGGATACGATGATCTATCTGCTGGTGGGCGGCGCTATGCTGCTGGGGATCATCGTGCTCTACAATCTGGGAACCATGAGCTATACCGAGCGCTACCGGGAGATGGCCACCCTGAAGGTGGTGGGCTTCCGGGATCGGAAGATCGGCCGCCTGCTGGCGGGTCAGAATCTGGTCCTGTCGGTGGTGGGGATCGCCGTGGGTATCCCGGTGGGGGCGCTGACGCTGGCCTATCTGCTGAAGGTGCTGGCGTCGGAATACGAAATGAAAATGGCCATCGGGGCCGGCTCTTATCTGCTGACCGTCCTGCTCACCGTGGGCATGGCTCTGCTGGTCAGCCTCATGGTGGCGCGGAAGAACCGAAAGATCGACATGGTGGAGGCGCTGAAGGGACAGGAATGACCCGCTTCTGGTTTTTTGATGAATAGGTAGAAAACCGGCGCCGTACACGGAGAGGTGTACGGCGCCGGCGCTCTGTTTGGCGCGGGACCGCGAGCATTATTCTGCTCGCGCGGCGGCGCTTTCGGCTGTGCCTGAGGGCTGCGGATCGACCGCGGGGCCCCGCCGCCGGGCGACGGCGCGGTAGGCGGCGGTGACGATCCAATAGGCCAGCGATCCGGCGGCAAAGCCCACCAGCATACCGCCGAGGATATCGGAGGCATAATGCACCATCAGATAGATGCGGGAGAAGCCCACCGCCACCGCCAGCAGATAGGCCGTCCAGCTATACCGTTTGTTGCCGCACCAGAATACGGCGGTGGCGGCGGCAAAGGAGGCGGTGGCGTGGCCGGAGGGGAAGGAATAGATCTCGCGTTCCGCGCCGCTGCCGATTTCTTTCCACCAGGTGAAGAAAATGCTCAGCTCATCCGCATAGGGGCGGGGGCGGGCGATGGCGTTTTTCAGCGCCAGATTGGTGAACAACAGCCCCAGCAGCAGGGCGGCCAGGATGGTGAAGCCCATCTTCCGGCTGCGGCGAAAGGCCAGCGCCACCAGTCCGCACAGGATAAAGAAGATCCCTGCCTTTCCCAGCAGCGTCACCGCCGGGAAAAACCGGTCGAAAAACCCGCCGGCCGCGCCGGTATGCAGCGAAAAAGCAAAACGCGCCACCGCCTCATCCATACCGGCGAATACCGTGTTGAGCCAGGCGGCGAAGGGGGTCAAAGCTGTCATAGCACACCAATCCTCCTGCGATTTCAGATGGACTCATTGTAGCATAACGCGGGCCGGTTGTCCAGTGGTATTTGCCGCCATGAAATTGCGAAAAAATGCGAAAAACCCGTTGACAAGCCATATGATTCATGTTATAATGACCGTTGCCGCATGTGGCGGGCGCTCCTTTTGCGGGCAGAAGCGGCGGTTTCCGTCCGCCCATCCACAGCGAGTCTGAAGAAAAGGCAGGTACGCCTATGTACGCGATTATTGAAACCGGTGGCAAGCAGTACAAGGTGCAGAATGGTGACACTCTGTACATTGAGAAGCTGGATGCAGCCGAGGAAGCCTCCGTCACCTTCGACAAGGTGATTGCTCTGCAGGACGATGCCGGGCTGAAGGTGGGCGCTCCCTATGTGGACGGCGCCACCGTGACCGCTCATGTTCTGAAAAACGGCAAGAGCAAGAAGATCACGGTCTTCACCTACAAGCCCAAGAAGGGCAGCTCCCGCAAGCTGGGTCATCGGCAGCCCTATACCAAGGTGCAGATCGACACCATCAACGCCTGAGATATGATCCGGGTTCGATTCCGGATGCGGCAGGGGCAGCTCACCGGGTTTTCCCTTTCCGGCCATGCGGATGCGGCGCCGGCGGGTGAGGACATTGTGTGTGCGGCAGTTTCCTCCGCGGCGTATATGACCGCCAATACGCTCACCGAGATTCTGCGGCTCCCGGCGGAGATTTCCGTGGGGGAGGGCAGCATGGAGGTGGCCCTCACCGGGGATGCGACGGCGGCGCAAGCCATCCTGTCCGGGTTCCGACTGCATATTCAGGCACTGCAAGACCAGTATCCGACGTGTATCAGCGCTGCGGATACGACCGAATGAATACGGAGGTGTAATGCTATGTTAACTTTGAACATTCAGCTGTTCGCTCACAAGAAGGGCGTCGGCTCCACCAAGAACGGCCGCGATTCCGAGTCCAAGCGTCTCGGCGTCAAGCGGGCGGACGGTCAGTTTGTGCTGGCCGGCAACATCCTGGTGCGGCAGCGGGGCACACATATCCATCCCGGCACGAATGTGGGCATCGGTTCTGACGATACCCTGTTCGCCAAGGCGGACGGTGTGGTGCGGTTCGAGCGTATGGGCAAGGATCGCAAGCGTGTCAGCGTGTACGACAAGCAGTAAGCGATGAAAAGCCTCGCCGGATCCCGGCGGGGCTTTTTTCGTGTATTTCCGTGCGCTGGGCGCAGGACGGGATTTTTGACGGCAGGAACATCGACGGCAGCAGGAATTTTCCTCCGGTTTGCGGCGCATAGTAAGCGTGTGCATCGGCTGCTGCCGTTTCTGTGGCCGCAGCCCGATCCGGCGGCGGAGCGCGTCCATATGCGCGCATATGCGCCGCATGCCGGTGGCCGGTACCCTGAGCGGCAACCTGCACGCGGCCGGTCTGCCGTGGATACACGCCGGGGAAACTCGGCATAGCAAGGAGGAAACGTCCATGTTTGTGGATAAAGCGATCATCCGGGTGAAGGCGGGGGACGGCGGCAACGGTGCCGTGTCCTTCCACCGGGAAAAATACGTGGCGGCGGGCGGCCCGGACGGGGGTGACGGCGGCCGGGGCGGCAGCATCGTGTTTCAGCCGGACGACGGGCTGAACACCCTGGCGGATTTCCGCTATCAGCGCAAATATGCGGCCGCCCCCGGCGGCAACGGCGGCGCCAAGCGGTGCTTCGGCAAAAGCGGGGCGGACTGTGTCATCCGGGTGCCCCGGGGCACCCTCATCTACGATAACGACACCGGACGGCTGATGGCGGATATGTCCACGGACGAGCCCTTTGTGGCGGCCCGTGGCGGCCGGGGCGGCTGGGGCAACAGCCATTTTGCCACCGCCACCCGGCAGGTGCCCCGGTTCGCCAAGCCCGGCGTGCCGGGCGAGGAGCTCTCTCTGCGGCTGGAGCTGAAGCTGCTGGCGGATGTGGGGCTGGTGGGCTTCCCCAACGTGGGAAAATCCACCCTCGTCTCCGTGGTCAGCGAGGCAAAGCCGGAGATTGCCAATTACCATTTCACCACCATCACCCCGGTGCTGGGGGTGGTGCGCCCCATGGCGGGGGTGTCCTTTGTGATGGCGGATATTCCCGGCGTGATCGAGGGTGCCAGTGAGGGCGTGGGGCTGGGCCATGAGTTCCTGCGCCACGTGGAGCGGTGCCGCCTGCTGGTGCATATCGTGGATGTGTCCGGCAGCGAGGGTCGGGATCCGCTGGAGGATTTCGATGCCATCAACCGGGAGCTGGAGCGCTTTAACCCGGAGCTGGCGTCCCGGCCCATGATCGTGGCGGGCAATAAGTGCGATTTAGCCACCGAGGAGCAGCTGGAGCGGTTTGCCGCCGCCATGAAGGAGCGGGGATACGAGTATTTTCCGCTGATGGCACCCATCGCCCACGGCACCGATGAGCTGGTGAAGCGCTGCGCCGCGCTGCTCAGCCAGCTGCCGCCCATCCGCCGCTTTGAGGCGGAGCCGGAGGTTCTGCCGGCGGCGGACAGCCTCGGCGGACGGGAGACGCAGGTCACCCGGCGGGAGGGCATTTACGAGGTCACGGCCCCCTGGCTGCTGCAGATCATGCGGGGCATCGATTTCTCCGACGAAGAGGGACTGCAATACTTCGAGCGGGTGCTGCGCTCCGGCGGGGTCATCGACGCGCTGGAGGCGGCAGGCTGCCACGAGGGGGATACCGTGTCCATTTACGATCTGGAATTTGACTTTATCGACTGACGGGAGGGGCGTGTATGGAGCGCTTATATCCGAAAGAGGTGGATGTGCATACCCTCAGCCCGCTGGCGCTGGCTTTTGTAGGGGATGGGGTGTACAGTCTGCTGGTGCGGGAGCGGCTGCTGACCATGGCGAACCGACCGGTCAACGATCTGCACCATCTGGCGGTCAACGCTGTGCGGGCGGAGGCTCAGTCCGCCGCCATGGAGCGGCTGCTGCTCCGGCTGACGCCGGAGGAGGAGGCGGTCTATAAGCGGGGACGCAACGCCCACACCGCCCGCACCGGAGCGGAATACCACCGGGCCACCGGGCTGGAGTGCCTGTTCGGCTACCTGTATCTGTCCGGGCAGCTGGAACGGGTGCGGGAGCTGTTTTTGCTGTGCGTGGAGGAGGTGCCGACAAATGGGGACTAAACGGGAGACTCTGCGGCTATGGGCCGGCGATCTGCTGGTGATCACCCTGGGCAGCATCGCCTATGCGCTGAGCGTGTCCGTGTTTTCCGCGCCCAACGATATCGCTCCCGGCGGCTTCACGGGCATCGCCACCATGATCCACTATGCCCGAAATCGGTTCCCTATCGGTGTGACCACGCTGGTGCTGAATGTGCCGCTGCTGTTTGTGGCGCGGGTGCGCCTGGGGCGGGAGTTTCTGGCCCGCACGCTGCTGGGATTGGTGATCTCATCAGTGCTCACCGACGTGTTTATCCTGTTTATGCCTGCTTTTCACGGAGAGAAAATGCTCACCTGCTTTTTCGGCGGAGCGCTGGCGGGGCTGGGGCTGGGACTGATCCTCTCCCGGGGCGGCACCACCGGCGGCACGGATACGCTGGCGCGGCTGCTGGAGCGCCGCTGGCCCCACATCCCCATCGGACAGCTGCTGCTGATCGTGGACGGCTGTGTGGTGGCGGTGTCGGCGCTGGTGTACCGGCAGCTGGAAAGTCCTCTGTACGCCATCGTGTTCATCGTGGTGTCCACGATGGTGACGGACCGGGTGGTCTATGGCGGCCGCCGGGGCAAGATGGCGATGATCCTCACGAAGGAGCAGCCGGCGCTGACCCGGCGGATCATGAACGAGCTGGATCGGGGGGTCACGCTGCTGGATTCCACCGGCGGCTATACCGGGGATGCCCAGAAGATGATTCTATGCGCCGTCAGCCGGGAGGAAGTGGTGCGGCTCAAGCGCATGACCTTCGAGATGGACCCGGGTGCGTTCTTTATGATGCTCAGCTCCGATGAGGTGCTGGGGGACGGCTGGCTGCCGCCGGAAAAGAACACCTGAGCGGCGCGGCCGGAGACGGGAATATGCCGCCGCCCTGGCCGCCGCTTCGGCTGTGGCTTGCGGCAGACGGGCGAGCCCCGGCAGAGAGAAAGGACGGAGCATTTCGCTATGAATAAGCAGGAGATCTATGCGCTGCTGACGGAGCGGCGCATCCCCTATGAGATGACGGAGCACCCGGCGGTATTCACTATGGAGGAATTGTCCCGAATGGAGATGCCGTACCCGGAATCGGATGCCAAAAACCTGTTCGTCCGGGACGATAAAAAGCAGCACTATTATCTCATCTCCGTCCGGGGAGATAAGCGGGTGGATCTGAAGGCCTTCCGCCGGGCGCAGGGGCTGCGCCCGCTGTCCTTTGCCACCGCCGAGGAGCTGTGGGAGAAGCTGATGCTGACCCCCGGCTCGGTGACGCCGCTGGGGGTGCTCAACGACGGGAGCGCACAGGTGCAGGTGTTTCTGGATGAGGACTTTCGGGCCGCGCCGGGGCGCATCGGTGTGCACCCCAACGAGAATACCGCCACCGTGTGGCTGCAGGCGGCCGATTTGATGGAGCTGATCCGCGCCCACGGAAACCCGGTGGAGATGGCGTCCATCCCGGTGCGCAGCGCCGGGGAATGATCGCGCGCCCCTGATATGCGAACCGTCCCGACGTCTGCCGCGGAATTGACCGCGACAGAACGCCGGGACGGCTTTTCGTTTTGAGCATTGGGGGCAAAGATTGCCCGGCCGCTTTTGTCTGGGCAGTCTTTTTCCCGGGAGAAACCGACGGCGCGCGCCGGAAGATGGCCGCTCCGATCCGGGGCGACGGACAAAGGGCTCGGCTCTACGTCCGTGCGCCTCTGCCGAATAGCTCCACAATCCGGCGGGCAGCCTCCCGGGTCTCTTCCGTATCGCCGAAGGAGGACAGCCGGAAATACCCCTCCCCGCATTGCCCGAAGCCCTCGCCGGGGGTGCCGACGATCTGCGTCTCATGCAGCAGCCGGTCGAAGCATTCCCAGCTGCCCATGCCCTCCGGACACTGCATCCAGACATAGGGGGCATTTCGACCGCCGCAATACCAGATGCCGCATTGATCCAGCGCTGCCATCAGCACCCGGGCATTTTGCTTATACACCCGGATGCTTTCGTGGATCTGCCGTTGTCCCTCCGGGGTGAATACCGCCTCGGCGGCCCGCTGGGTGATGTAGGAGACCCCGTTGGTCTTGGTGGTGCGGTTGCGCACCCACATGGCTTGCAGGCACATTCCGTCCCGGGTCAGCTCCTTGGGGATCAGCGTATAGCCGCAGCGCATCCCCGTGAACCCCGCCGTCTTGGACAGAGAGCAGATTTCGATGGCGCAGGTGCGGCTGCCGGGAATCTCAAAGATGCTGTGGGGGAGGGTCTCGTCCTCGATGAACGCCTCATAGGCGGCGTCGAAGATGATCACCGCTCCCTGCCGGTTGGCATAGTCCACCCAGGCCTGCAGCTTTTCCCGGCTGTATACGGCGCCGGTGGGATTGTTGGGGGAGCAGAGATAAAGGATGTCCGCCGCCACCGTCTCGTCCGGCAGCGGGGCGAACCCGTCCGCCTCATAGGCGGGGGCGTGGATCACCCGGTGTCCGGCGATGATGTTGGTATCCACATAGGCGGGGTAGGTGGGCTCCACCACCAGAGCGGTGTTGTCTGCCCCGAACAGGTCCATGATGGCCCCCAGATCGTCCCCGGCGCCGCAGGAGACGAAGATCTCGTCCCGTTCAAAGGCGATGCCTCGGGCGGCGTAGTAGCCCTGTATCGCGATCTTCAGGTCGCGAGCGCCGCATTCCGGCATATAGCCGTGGAAGGTCTTTTTCTGCGCCTGATCGTCCACGGCCCTGTGCAGCGCCCGAATCACCGCGTCGCACAGGGGCAGGGTCACATCCCCCACCCCCAGCCGCAGCAGGGTCCGGTCGGGGTGCTCCCGCCGATAGGCTTTCACCTTTTGCTCAATGTTGTAGAATAAGTAGGAGCCGTTCAGCTCCTTATAGTGTTCGTTGGGATGCACGATCCATCCACCTCTCCCTCGCATACAAACGCCGCCGGGCCGGTCATAATGGCTCGGCCGTCCGGTGTGAGCCGCACCTGTAAATCGCCGCCGTCCAGCGTCACGGTCACTGGCGTGTCCGGCGGGCAATATCCCGCCGCCACCGCCGCCGCCACGCTGGCGCAGGCGCCGGTGCCGCAGGCTAAGGTAATGCCGCTGCCCCGCTCCCACACTCGCATCCGCAGGGCGGTGGGGGACAGCACCTGTACAAATTCCACATTCACCCCGCCGGGGAACGCCTCGTGGCGCTCCAGTGCCGCTCCCTGCGTGGTGAGGGGCGCTGTCGCCGCATCTGCGGTGAACACCACGGCGTGGGGATTGCCCACCGACACCGGAGTGACGGTCACCGCCTGCCCGGCGGCGGTCAGCGTCCGGGGGGCGGAGACAGCCGCCGCCCCCATATCCACCGTCACGCTGTCCACTCGGCCGTCGGTGACGGACAGGGTCAGGGCTTTGATGCCGGACAGGGTCTCCACTGTGAGGGTGGTCTTGGCGACGTAGCCTTTTTCATAGACGTATTTGCCCACGCAGCGGATGCCGTTGCCGCACATCCGTGCCTTGCTGCCGTCGGCGTTGAATATCCGCATTTGGCAATCCGCCGTCTCCGACGGCAGAATCCAGATCATTCCGTCGGAGCCGACCCCGAAATGCCGGTCGGACAGCCGCACCGCCAGCGCTGCCGCATCCGGCGGCAGGGCGGGGGCGTAGACATAGAGATAGTCGTTGCCCAGCCCCTGCATTTTTGTAAAGTGCATCGGGTCATGCCTCCTTTCGGGATGATGGCGAGGGGCTTACTGCTCCGCCTTTTCCAGCGCCGCCGCGATAAAGCCGTGGAACAGCGGGTGCGCCTTGTTGGGACGGGATTTGAATTCCGGATGGTACTGCACCCCCACATAGAAGGGGCGGTCGGGCAGCTCCACCGTTTCCACCAGCCGTCCGTCGGGGGACAGACCGGACAGGGTCAGGCCGGCCTTTTGCAGCACCTCCCGGTAGTCGTTGTTGAATTCATAGCGATGGCGGTGCCGCTCGGAGATGACCGGCGCGCCGTAGCACCGCTCCATGGTGGTGCCGGGCTGAATATGGCAGGGATACGCCCCCAGCCGCAGGGTGCCGCCCTTGTCGATGTTGTCGCTCTGGCCGGGCATAAAGTCGATGACCTTGTTTTTACACAGCTCGTCGAATTCGCCGGAGTGGGCATCGGAAATTCCCGCCACATTCCGGGCGTATTCGATGACAGCGATCTGCATACCCAGACAGATGCCGAAATAGGGCACCCGGTTTTCCCGGGCATAGCGGGCGGCGAGGATCATTCCCTCGATGCCCCGGCTGCCGAAGCCGCCTGGGACGATGATGCCGTCCAGCCCCGCCAGCTTTTCCGTATAGTCGGCATCGGTGAGGGTCTCGGAGTCGATCCAGTGGATGCGCACATGGGTGTTCAGGGAATAGCTGGCGTGGCGCATGGCCTCCGCCACCGACAGATAGGCGTCGTGCAGCTGCACATATTTGCCCACCAGACCGATGTGCACTTCCTTTTCCCGGCTCTTGATGCGCTCCACCATATCCTCCCATTCGGTCAGGTCGGGGTCCGGCACATCCAGCCCCAGCTCCCGGCACACCACGCCGGAGAAATGCGCTTTTTCCAGCATAAGGGGAGCCTCGTACAGGCAAGGCAGGGTGATGTTTTCAATCACGCAGTCGGGCTTCACGTTGCAGAAGAGGGAGATCTTGCGGAAGATGGACTCCTCCAGCGGCTCGTCGCAGCGCAGCACGATGAGGTTGGGGTTGATGCCCATGCCCTGCAGCTCCTTGACGGAGTGCTGGGTGGGCTTGGACTTATGCTCGTCGGAGCCGCTGAGGAACGGCACCAGCGTCACATGGATGAACAGGCTGTTCTCCCGTCCCACCTCCAGCGAGATCTGCCGCACCGCCTCCAGAAAGGGCTGGGACTCGATATCGCCGATGGTGCCGCCGATCTCGGTGATCACCACGTCGGCGTCGGTCTGCTTGCCCACCCGGTAGACGAAATCCTTGATCTCGTTGGTGATATGAGGGATCACCTGCACGGTGGAGCCCAGATATTCTCCCCGGCGCTCCTTGTTCAGCACATTCCAGTACACCTTGCCGGTGGTCAGGTTGGAATAGCGGTTCAGGTCCTCGTCGATGAACCGCTCATAGTGTCCCAGATCCAGATCGGTCTCGGCGCCGTCCTCGGTGACATAGACCTCGCCGTGCTGATAGGGGCTCATGGTGCCGGGATCCACGTTGATGTACGGATCCAGCTTTTGCGCCGCCACCTTCAGCCCCCGGCATTTCAGCAGCCGTCCCAGAGAGGCCGCCGTGATGCCCTTGCCCAGCCCGGATACCACGCCTCCGGTGACGAAAATGTACTTTGTCATGTGTTTTCCCTCTTTCATTGTTTGTAGGTGGACAATATCTGCTCTGCGATGACCCGTTTGGTTACGCAGCGATCCATGGCCTGTTTTTCGATATAGCGGTGGGCGTCCTGTTCGGTCATTTTCAGCTGCTCGATGAGCAGCCATTTGGCCCGGTTGACCAGGCGTATTTCCTCCATCTTTTCCTCGATGGAGGCGGCCTTCTGCTCCATGCGGCGCAGCCGCTCCCGGGTGCCGCACAGGAGCAGCAGCGACTGGTTCAGCAGCTGGGCGGAGGTGGGCTTGGACAGGACCAGCACGCCGTAGGGGGAGACCCGGGCATTCACATCCGGATAGTGCTCCGCCCCCACCAGCAGCAGCACGCCGGTGCCGGAGGAATCGCATACATCCAGCGCCAGCCGGGTGCCGAAATCGTCCGGCAGGGGGGTGTTGACGATCACCAGATCGTAGCGCTCCTCCAGCAGTCTGCGCCGGGCGCCGGAGGCGTCCGCGGCGGTGACGACGGGGGTGTATCGGCCCTCCGGCAGCAGACGGCGCAGAGAATCGTTGAATTTTTCCGAGGCCGACACGATGAGGACGCTGTATCGGTGCTCCGGCAGGCCCATGGTCCACCCCCCTTTCCGGTGATCTCGCGGCGGTTATTTCGTGTAGAAGTCGATGACCGTCTGCGGCAGACAGGCCGCAATGAACCGGCTGTCCCGCGCCTCCGTTTTCGCCTGAGGCAGGCTGCCGGGCAGGGTGCGGAATCCGGCGGCGGTGTCGGCGGAGGCGGTGTAGAGGTTCACGTCTGCCGCCGGCGGCAGTGCCAGCTGCTGCCGTACTCCATCCAGCCCTGCCCGGATGAGCAGCGTGAAGGCCAGATAGGGATTGCACAGCGGGTCGGGGGAGCGCAGCTCCGCCCGGCGGTATTCACCGGTGGCGGCGGGGATGCGGATGAGCTGGGAGCGGTTCTCGTGAGACCAGGAGATGTAGCGGGGCGCCTTATTGCTGCCGAAGCGGCGGTAGGAGCCCTCGGTGGTGTTGAGGAACACCGTCATTTCGGGGATGTGCCGCAGGATCCCGGCGATCACGTGGGGCGTGATGTCCTCTCCGGCATTCTGCACGGAGAAATTGATGTGCATTCCGTTGCCGGGCTGATCCTCCAGCGGCTTGGGGGAGAAGTCCGCCCACAGCCCGTTGCGGGCGGCGATGGTATTCACCACCGTGCGGAAAGCCACCGCATTGTCCGCCGCCGTCAGAGGGTCGGAATAGCGGAAGTCGATCTCGTTCTGCCCGGGTCCCTCCTCATGGTGGGAGCTTTCCGGCAGGATGCCCATCTGCTCCAGCGTCAGGCAGATCTCCCGGCGCACATTCTCTCCCTTGTCCTCCGGGGCGATGTCCATATAGCCCGCCCGGTCATAGGGGATGCGGGTGGGCTCGCCCTCCTCGTCCCGCTTGAAGAGATAAAACTCCATCTCGGAGCCGAAGGCGAACGTCAGCCCCGTCTGCCGGGCCTCCTCCACCGCCTGCTGCAGCAGTGTGCGGGTATCGGCGGCGCAGGGGGTGCCGTCGGGGTGGGTCACGGCGCAGAACATCCGCACCACCTTGCCGTGATCCGGCCGCCAGGGCAGCAGGGACAGGGTGGAGGGGTCGGGGTGCAGCAGCAGGTCGGAATGTACCTCCCCGCCGAAGCCCGCCACGGCGGAGGCGTCGATGGCGATGCCGTTCCGGAAAGCCCGCTCCAGCTCCTGGGGCATAACGGACACATTTTTCGGCTTGCCGGTGATGTCGCAGAATGCCATGCGAATGAATTTCACATCCTCCTCCGCCACATACTGGAGAACTTCCTCTTTGGTGTATTTCATGGCTGTGCATCCTTTCTGTCAGTTGGATACATACATTTGCTTGTAGGGGTTATGGCTGTCGGGGGTCACCACGGTATATTCCGCCGCCAGCAGCGGGCGGGGATCATACCCGAACAGGGTGCAGAACCGCTCGATGAGAGGGGCCAGCTCTGCCCGATCCTCCGGGGCGGCGGGAGCCACCACCGTGCGGTCGGGGAATTTGACCCCCGCCGCGTGTCCTCGCAGGAACATCCTGCCGCCGTGCATGCCGGTGCAGGGGAAGTTGCCCACAATGGGCTTGCCGTCGGCGTGCAGCCCCAGCACCAGAATACGGCCGCCGGCCTGGTATTCACCCAAAAAGCTGCCTGCCCGCCCGCCGATGACCAGCACCGGCTGCTTCTCTCCGTATTCCTTCATATGAATCCCCGCCCGGTAGCCGGCGTTGCCCTGCACATAGATGGCGCCGCCCCGCATGGCGTAGCCGGCGGCGTCCCCCACGCTGCCGTGGATGACGATGGCGCCGTCGTTCATGGTATCTCCCACGGCGTCCTGCGCATTGCCCCGGACGGTGATGGCAGCGCCGGCAAGGTAGGCGCCCAGCGCGTTGCCGGGGACACCCTCAATCTCCACCGTGGCGGTGCTCATCCCGGCGGCGATATACCGTTGTCCCCGGCAGCCGGTCAGGCGGCAAGGCTCCGTCGCCTCCCGCAGGCGGGCATTGAGCGTGGAATATTCCACGCCGGCGGCATCAATGACGATCATAGTATAACACACCCTTCGCCGTTTTTCTACGTTTTTCTTGACACGCGGTTCATTCTCCGGCGTGGGCGATGCCGAGAATGGACAGCTCCTTCTCGTTCAGTCCCACGCCCCGCAGCATCAGTCGGTTGCCCCGCAGCGCCTCAATGGAGTTGATCCCCATGCCGCCCATGAGCTCTTTGATTTCATGCTGCCAGGCGGTCATCAGATGGCACAGCCGTGCGGCGCCCTCCATGGGATCCAGACGCTTGACCAGCTCCGGGCGCTGGGTGGCGATGCCCCAGCTGCATTTGCCGCTCTGGCAGGAGCGGCACAGGTGACAGCCCAGCGCCAGCAGCGCTGCCGTCGCCACATAGCAGGCGTCGGCACCCAGGGCGATCGCCTTGACCACATCGGAGGCGGAGCGGATGCTGCCCCCGGCGATGAGAGAAACCTCATTGCGGATGCCCTCATCCCGCAGCCGCTGATCCACCGCCGCCAGCGCCAGCTCAATGGGGATGCCCACATTGTCCCGGATACGGGTGGGGGCGGCTCCGGTGCCGCCCCGGAATCCGTCGATGGCGATGATGTCCGCCCCGCTGCGGGCGATGCCGCTGGCGATGGCGGCTATATTATGCACCGCCGCCACCTTGACAATGACCGGCTTGCGGTAGCCGGTGACCTCCTTGAGCGAATACACCAGCTGATGCAGGTCCTCGATGGAGTAAATGTCGTGATGGGGCGCCGGGGAGATGGCATCGCTGCCCTCCGGAATCATCCGGGTGCGGGACACGTCCCCCACGATTTTGGTGCCCGGCAGATGACCGCCGATGCCCGGCTTGGCGCCCTGTCCCATCTTGATCTCGATGGCGGCGCCGGCGTTGAGATACCGCTCGTGGACGCCGAAGCGCCCCGACGCCACCTGCACCACGGTGTTTTCCCCGTAAACATAAAAATCCTCGTGCAGCCCGCCCTCGCCGGTGTTATAGCAGATGCCCAGCTCCCGGGCAGCCCGCGCCAGACTTTCGTGGGCATTATAGCTGATGGAGCCGTAGCTCATGGCGGAGAAAAGCAAGGGCATCGACAGCTCCAGCTGAGGCGGCAGAACGGGAAGAATGTTCCCGGCCCCGTCCCTCTGCACCGACTGGGGCTTTTTGCCCAGAAACACCCGGGTCTCCATGGGCTCCCGCAGGGGGTCGATGGGCGGGTTGGTGACCTGGGAGGCATTGATGAGCAGCCGGTCCCAATAGACCGGCAGAGAGCGGGGGCTGCCCATGGAGGACAGCAGCACGCCGCCGGTATCTGCCTGCTTGTAGATCTCCCGGACGGTATCGGTGCCCCAGTTGGCGTTATCCCGCAGAGCACAGTCGTTTTTGACGATCTTCAGCGCATGGGTGGGGCAAAAGGATACGCACCGCTGACAGTCGACGCATCGGCTCTCGTCGATGGTCAGGTGTTCGGTCTTTTCATCAAAGCCGTGGACTCCGTAGGCGCATTGCTGCACGCAGATGCGGCAGCCGGTGCACCGGTCGGGGCGGCGCACCACCTCGAATTCCGGCGGTAAATAGGAAATGCCCATGTCAGTACGCCCCCTCTTTCACCCGGACGATGATCGGTTCGCCGCCGCCCGGGGCGTAGATGTGTTCCGCTTCCGGCTCCATGGCGCGGATAGCTGCCTCCTCGCTGGCGATGAACACCCGGTCGTCCTTTTCCGCCATCACCATGGAGCGGAGCTTCAGCCGGTCGTTGAGCGCCATCAGCCCGCCGTGAAAGCCCAGAATGATGGAAAAGGGACCGGTCACCAGCAGGCTGGCATAGACGGTGCGCAGATAGGCGAGCCGGGCGGCCTCCTCCGGCGGCTTGCCCTCGATGGTGCTCCAGAAGGGGGCGGCGATGACTGCGGCGGTCTCCTCCAGCGTCAGCCCCTGCCGCCGCAGCAGATAGTCGGCGATATAGGTGATCGCCTCGGTGTCCGTTTGCAGCGTGCAGCGATAGCCGTACATCTCAATGCAGCGGCGGTTGGCGTCGTAGGAGGAGATTTCCCCGTTATGCACCACCGAATATTCCAGCAGGGCAAAGGGATGCGCCCCGCCCCACCAGCCGGGGGTGTTGGTGGGATACCGCCCGTGGGCGGTCCAGGAATAGCCCTCGTATTCCTCCAGCCGGTAGAACCGTCCCACGTCCTCCGGATAGCCTACCGCCTTGAATACGCCCATATCCTTGCCGCTGGAGAATACATAGGCACCCCGCAGCTTGCTGTTGATGTGCATAACGGTGCGCGCCATATATTCCCGTTCGTCCAGCTGGAGCCGGGATAGGATGGAGGACAGCGGCGCCACGAAATACCGCCAGATGAGGGGCACATCGGTGATCTTCGGGATTTTCCGGATGGGAATATTCTCTGCCTTGACGATTTCAAACCGGTCCTTCAGCAGCGCCTCGCATTCCGTGCGGGCGCTGTTGTCGTCATAGAAGATGTGCAGGGCATACAGCTCCTTATACTCCGGATAAATGCCGTAGGCGGCGAAGCCGCCCCCCAGTCCGTTGGAGCGCTCGTGCATAGGCACCATACTGTCGATGATGGCCTGCCCGTTCATTTTCCGTCCGTCCCGGGAGATGACGGCGGCGATGGCGCATCCCGACGGGATCCGCACCTGACCTTCCCGCACCATACTCTCTCCATCCTTTCTGCCACCAAAAGAGAAAGCGTCCACCCACGGCAGAAGGGACTTCTGCCGTGAATGAACGCCTTTGCTCATTAACGGGATAATTTTAGCACAACCCCTGCGGCTTGTCAATTGCTTTTGGAAAAAATCGTCGATTTTCCCGTAGGAATACAATTGATGTGAGAGCAAAGGGTATCGACAAAGGCGATTGCGTTCGATGGAATAGAGTCACCGCAACCCTACCGAAAGGGCCCGATCGCCATGGATACGGCAGCACAGGAACAGGAAAATAACAAGCGGTATTCGCCCCACATGGTGAGTGCAAAGGAAGGCGCCCCGAAGCGGTACCGCCAGACAAAGGATATGGACTTTGTGCTGCGTGCGCTCCTCTGCTTTGGTTATGCACCGGATATGATCCGGACGTAGAACGGCTGACCGTCTACTACGCCGATGCTTTGATGACAAAGCCGATGAAGTGATTCTGCCGCAAGAGCGGAAAGGGCAAATTCACCGGCACTGTAAAGTAAAAATGAAAAGATAGCTCGCGAAATCAAAGAAAAGCTTCACGCAACGAGCAAAAGCTCCCGTTTTCTTTGTTTTGATAAATTCAAACCGGCAACCTGAGCCGGGGTAGGACCGTTTAAAGCAGAATGCGGGCGAACAAAGTTGAAGAAAAAGACGAACAAGGAAACCAAGTTGTTGGTACTTTCAAAAGAGGAAAAGCCCTGTTTGATTCTGTAGGTTTCTTTTAAGTTGATCTTTGATTTAAGCATAAAAACGGAGCGATTTTCTATTAAAATCGCTCCAAAACACATAATATTTGATTATTCATGGGATAAAAAAGAGACAAACAAGCTTTTTAGACTTGTTTGTCTCTTTTGGTCCGAGTGGCGAGACTTGAACTCACGGCCTCTTGACCCCCAGTCAAGCGCGCTACCAACTGCGCCACACCCGG
>CAKUAQ010000027.1 GCA_934636435.1 uncultured Eubacteriales bacterium | reverse complement strand
GGTCTTGCCTGCCTCAAAGGCGGTCAACAGCTGCTCCACCGCCGGGTTTTTGGCTTCGTCGGAGGAGCACCGGCAGATCGCGCTTCCGTTTCCGTCCAGCAGCGCCCATTTTTCTGCGATGGTGTATTTGTCGGCGTCCTCCGGCACGACCTTGCCGGTGAAGACGGGCTTATCTCCCGGCTGGAATTGCCGGGTGGCGCCCGTCACCTGTACGGGAGCATATACCTCGGTGCCGACTTTGTACTGCACGTAGGGGTAGACGTTGATTTTCTCCACGCCGTCGAATTTTCCGTCGTCATTCATTGTATGTCGGGTGGAATTCTCACCGTCAAACCTGTTGCTGGTGTACGGCCCCACGCGTGCGCCCCACAGCATCGGCTCGCTGCTGACCAGGGTGCCGGTATTGCTGTGCACCGTCAGGATGAAATCCGAGGCGTCTTCATTGAAAGCGAGGGCTGTAGGAATGAGAAGATTGCCATAGGTCCTTCATATACCGCGTCTCCGTCGCTGTCTCCGTCACCGCCCGTATCGGCGGGCAGCGATGTGACAATGACCTCCGATTTGGCGGTCACGGTCAGGGCAGAATTGCTGTCCAGACCGTTCAGCGTGAGGTATCCTTCGGTATAGATGCCATATTGAGAGCCGGTCAGGCTGCAGTCACCCAGCACCTGGACGATCAATTGGTCTCCGGGATAGAACAGGGCAAAGTCATTGAAATCCGAACCCTCAAAGTGGTGGGATGTGGTGATGTGGACGTGATCCAGCTGCACGATCAGCAGCGCAGTATCGGCATCCGTGGGCGGTTCGTCCCCCTCGGACTGAAAAACAGGTCTGTCGATGGGGGGAGCTTCCTCGGAATTGGTGGAAATCAAGGTGATGTTGGCGTTTTCTTCGGTTGCCGAAGTGGTGACGCCGGTGCTTTCGTCGTAATGCCAGTAGGAAGTTTCTTGCAGAGGATAGCGGATGATTTGTCCGCCGATGCCAATAATGCCGGGCTCCGGCTCGGTTCCTCGGCCAGAGCGGCGGTGGGCAGGAGCATCAGCCCGATGCAGAGCGTCAGCAGAAGGCAGCCGGTGCGTCGAAACAGGGATGCCGTGCGGTGGTTTTTCTTGTGCTTTCCTCCTTAACGTCTGTGTTTGAATGCGTACGTGGTATTCACCATAGAACAGTAGAGCAGTATACCATAGTTGACCGGAAAGGCGTAAGAAAAACTTCCATTTTCTGTCAGCCAATGGAATGAGAGTGCAGGCAACGTGATCGGGGTACAACGGTTTCTGAAACGGGGTATTCCTCCGGCTTATTTGTCTCATCACGTTCTTCGACTGACTATACGAAAGAATCCTCTTGTATCCGATCAAAGATATTATTGGCAAACAGCTGCGTTTAGCGGCGGGTTACCCGGCAGGTATGCCGTGGAGGGCAACGAAGCTGATGAGAGCGCTGTTTTGCCGAAACCCCGCTGTACCCTGATCGCTTTGTCTTAGGTACTCGCTGAATAACAGCGACTGCCAATGCATAGGTATGAGCGGGAGGGGTGTCTATGATCGAAACTGTCCGTCCCGGGGATACGGTTGGTTCCGTGGCGGCCCGGTTGAATGTGCCGGAGGATCTGCTGGCGGAGCTGAACGGCATCACGGTGAATACCCCGCTGGCGGTGGGGCAGGCTTTGGTGGCGCTGACCCCGGAGGTGCTGTATACCATCCGGCCTGGGGATACGCTCTATTCTGTGGCTCGGGCGTTTTCCACCTCGGTGGTGCAGCTGTACCGCAACAATCCCGGCTTGGGGGGCAATCCGCAGGTGGAGGTGAACCGCACGCTGGTGATCCGCTACCGGGAGGAGCCGTCCCGCCCGCTGGAGGTGAATGCGTATGCATACCCGTTTATCGCCGGAACGCTATTAGATGAGACTTTGCCGTATCTGACGTATTTTACGCCGTTCACCTACGGGTTTACCCGGACGGGCGAGCTGATCCCGCCCCGGGATGAAGGGATGATCGCGCGGGCGTTGCGGTACGGGGTGACGCCGTGGATGCATCTATCCACCCTGACGGATCAGGGGAATTTCAGCAGCGAATTGGGGCTGGCACTGCTGCAGGATCCGCAGGCGCAAGCAACATTGACCGCTAATATTTTGCGCACGATGGAAGAAAAGAATTACCAGGGATTGGATGTGGATTTTGAATTCATCGGCGCCGCGGGCGCGGCGCTGTATGCGGAGTTTATCGCTGCTCTGCGGCAGCAGCTGGCGCCTGTGGGCTATGAGGTGGTGGTGGCGCTGGCGCCCAAGGTGCGGGCGGATCAGCCGGGGACGCTGTATGAGGGGCACGATTACGCCGCTCTGGGCGCAGCGGCGGACGGGGTGCTGCTGATGACCTATGAATGGGGCTATACCTATGGGCCGCCGATGGCGGTGGCCCCGATCCCGTCGGTGCGGCGGGTGCTGGATTATGCCGTCTCCGTCATTCCCCGGGAAAAGATTTTTATGGGCGTGCCTACCTACGGCTATGACTGGCCGCTGCCCTTCACTCCGGGGGTCACCCGGGCGCGCAGTCTGTCCAATCCGGAGGCGGTGGAGCTGGCGCTGATCCATGGGGCGGATATACAATATGATGCAGTTGCGCAGGCGCCGTTTCTTGTGTATACGGCAGAGGGGATCGCCCATGAGGTGTGGTTCGAGGATGCCCGCAGTATTGCCGCCAAGCTGGATCTGGTGGCGGAGTACGGTTTCCGGGGCATCGGCTATTGGAACCTCGACCGTCCGTTCCCGCAAAACTGGAGCCTGCTCAACAGCCGCTATCGGGCGGAAAATCGGGGACGGGAGCTGTGAGAATCTTGCTTTTGAGGGGAAAGTATGCTACAATACCGATGAGGTGAACGGTATGGGCTATATTTGTGAGGATTGTGAAAACTACGACTATGACGAGGAATGTGAGGAGCAGGTCTGTGTCGTCGATATGGATATGGACGAGTTGGAGCAGTTTTTGTTGTCCCGTCAGACTCGATGCCCTTATTACCGTGTGCGGGACGAATACCGCATCGTGCGTCGGCGGAATTAGAAAAGAAACCACATCGGACCATCGATGTGGTTTCTTTCGATGTATAGATGAAAGGTTCTCTGCTGCATCCCCCGAGGTGCTTGAGAGTCCGAGAGATATCGGCGTCGGTGCTGCTTACGCAGTCGGTCGATTCGGAAAATCAGGGCGGCAGCACCGGCAAGAGGTTGGCCACCTTGATGGTGTGGGGTCGGACCGGATTGATGCCGACACAGAAGACGAGAATATTTCCTACCATGGATAGAGCGTCCGGCACCTGAATGGAGCCCAAGATTTCCATGGTGCCGATGCTGACGGTCAGAGAGACGGACAAAACCCGGTGGAGAACCGACTGTCTCCGTCGCTGCCGGTCTTGTCTTGTGGCGCAGCCAATCGCCCGGATGCTCAAACCGGTCGTCGATGCCCAGAAGCTCTCCGATGAGGACGCCGCCGGCCAGAGAGACCACCACCGGGATGGTGCCGGTGGTGGTGAGGGATTTACCGTCGGCGGCAGGCACCGGCATTTCGGATAGGGGCCCTGCCAGCCCCAGAAACACGACGGCAAGGCCGGTGTCTTTCAGTATGGTTTCCTGCCGGCTTTCCCTAAGAAATTGCTTTCAGCCGATGCCCGGCAGCCCGCCGAGAATCACAGCGACCGCATTGATGATCGATCCCAGACCCCGCGTGGCGGCTACTTGGCACTCCATTCATAGTTAACGATGTCCAGCCACCGACCGAATTTTTTTCCTACCGCGTGGAGGGTGCCGCTGTACCGGAATCCCATCTGCTCGTGCAAGCGGATACTGGCGGTGTTTTCACCGGAGATGACCGATACCACCGTGTTGGTGTCGGGGTCCTCTCTGGCGGCGGTGAGGATCGTCTCCATCAGCGTCCGAGCGATACCCCGACGACGGTACGCCGGGTGGACATAGACGGACAGCTCCACGGTGGTGCGGTAGGCTTCTTTTTCCCGGTAGCGGGACAGGCTGGCATAGCCAACCGCCCGTCCGTCCTCCTCTGCTACCAGTAGCGGATGGTTGTCCCGCCCATGTTGTGCCATCCATTGCCGCCATTCCTCCGGAGTTTTCTCCCGGAGATCGAAAGTGGCGGTGTTATGGGTGATCTCATAGTTTATGATCTCCAGTAGATCGGCGGCATCCTCCGGCCGCCCGGTGCGTATTTGCATATAGCTCACTCCTTACTGTCTGCAGCTCATAGTCCCAGCGCCTCATACGTCAGATCCCGTATCGGCTCGTGGATGGCGCCGAATCGGCTGGGCCAGTTCAGCACGTGCTGGGTATAGACAATGGCGATCTGGGGGGTGGGATCCATCAGAATATAGGACCCGGCGGCGCCGTCCCAGCCGAATTCGCCTAGGCTGCTGCGCTGTCCGGCGCTGCGGTCGATGAGGGTGCGCACTCCCAGCCCGTAGCTGTAGCCGGCGCCGAAGGCACAGGAAAATGTGTTGTGCATCACATACTGCCCCATTTGCTGGGTACGCATCTGGTCGATCGTTTCCGGGCGCAGCAGACGGGTGCCGTCTGCTGCCTGCCCGCCGCACGCCATGGCGGCGGCAAACCGCCCGTAATCGGTCAGAGAGGAAACCAATCCCGCGCCGCCGCTCTCGTATTGTGCCGACAGCTGAAAGCCTGCGTTTTCTTTGGCAACGGGTACGACCTGCTTTTCGTCGTTGACGGTGTATTGATCCGCGATGCGGGCATACTGCCCCGGGGTGGGGAAAAAGCCGGTGTCGGTCATTCCCAGCGGGCGGAAGATATGCTCCTGCAAATAGTCCCCGAAACGCTGCCCGGAGACCACCTCCACCACCGCCGCCAGCACATCGTGACACAAGCTGTATTGAAATTGCTGTTCCGGGGGGAAGGATAACGGCTCCCGGATGAACGCCGCCACCATTTGCCGGGTGGTGGCGTTGTTGCCGGTTTGCTCCTGCACCGCGCGAATTGCCTCGGTATTCAGATTGTAGGTCAATCCGGCGGACATAGTGAACAAATGCCGCAGCCGCATGGTATCGCCCACCGGCACCGGCTGCCCGTCCTGCATATAGTACGCCTCGGCATATTCCGGCAAGTAGCGGCACACCGGGTCATCCAGACCCATTTTTCCTTGCTCCACCAACTGCATAGCCGCTGTGACGGTAATCGGTTTGGAGCAGGAATAGAGAAAATACAGATCATTTTCCGCCACCGGGCGGGTGTGCGCCCGGTCGGCATAGCCGACGCAGGCGGTATACACCGGCTTGCCGTGCCGATAGACGGCGACGGCGCACCCCGGAACCCCTTTTTCCCGGTGCAGCTGCTCCATATATGCCTGAAGGTGTGAATAATCGTCCATACGTTTTTTCCCCTTGCACAATAATATATACTGCACTTTAGCACGGCTTTTTCGGCTTGTCAATCCCTTTTTTATTGACATACCGTTCCGGCCGCCGTATAATAGGCAGCGGTGGACGAGAACTGACCGCGTAGAGAGGAATATAGCGTATGTTTATCTATGAAATGCACCAGCATACTGCGGGATGCAGCGCCTGCGGCAGCGGCAATCCGGCGGATACCGTGCGTGCGCTGCACCGGGACGGATTTGCCGGTATGGTGCTGACCAATCATTTTTATCACGGAAACACAGGGATCAACCGTCGACAGCCTTGGGCAGATTTTGTGCGCCCGTATGAGGATGCATATCTGGAAGCGAAGGCTGAGGGGGAACGGCTGGGCATAGATGTGCTGTTCGGGCTGGAAGAAGGCGTCGGGCAGGGCAAGGAGGTGCTGCTGTACGGCATCACCCCCGCCTTTGTGTATGCCCATCCGGAGCTGCGGGACGCGGGTTTGGCGGATATTTCCCGGCTGGTGCGGGAGGCCGGCGGGCTGGTGTTTCAGGCGCATCCTTTTCGGGTGCGGGACTATATCCCCGATCCTGCTGTCACCCTGCCGGTGGAGTTGCTGGACGGGATGGAGACCGATAACGCCTGCAACGGTGAGGTGGAGAATCATCGGGCGCAGCTGTATGCCCGGCAGCATGGACTACGCTGCTGCGCCGGATCCGATGCGCATACGGCTGACTTTCCCAGGCGATTCGGCATTGCCGTGGAGAAGCGCATCACGACCGAGACGGAATTGGCCGCGGTGCTGCGCTCCGGCACCTATACGTTGCATCTGGGGAATTGACGGATGGAACAGACCGTAACCGCTGCCGGGATCGGTGCCTGGCTGGCACAGTGCCGTTCCCATCCGGAGCGGATTGCCTGCTTTGTGATGGGGCATACCGCCCCGGATACCGATGCGGTGGTCTCCGCGCTGGCGGAGGCGGCGCGCCGCACCTGGACGGGCGAGACGGGCGTAGCCCCGCTGGTGCAGGGCATCCGGCTGCCCCGGGAGGTGCAATGGTTGTTCGGCGATGACGGGGGGTGGCTGCCTCTGTCCGGCGATGACACTTTCGGCGCGCGGCTGGAGGACGGTTCTGTGTGTCTTGTGCTTACCGATCATCAGGAGGAGGGCGCTTTGACCCCTCGGGTGGTGGCGGTGGTGGATCACCATCCTCGGCTGCCGGGTGTGGCGCTTCCCGAGGACAATGAGGTGCGCACCGTGGGCGCTGCCACCTCGCTGGTGGCGCTGCGCTGGCAGCGGGCGGGACTGGTGCCGGATGCGACGGTGGCTCGATGGTTGCTGGGCGCGATACTGGCGGATACGGAAGGCTTGGCACCGACCAAGACCCGTGCGGAGGATGCGGCGGCCGCCGGGTGGCTTACCCCATTGACCGGGGAGGAGCCATCGGCGCTGTTCGCCGCACTGCGGGATCAGCTGTTGGCTGAAACGGATCTGGAAACGCTGTTCGAGCGGGATTATCGTTCTTTTGCGGGACTGGGCTTTGCGATACTCAAAATACGGGCGGAAGCGCCGCTGGATGTTGCTGCATTGCAGGCGCTGCTGGAAAAGGACCGACGGCGGCGCGGGTTTACGCTGTGCGTAGCCAAGGTGGCGCGGTATGCGCGGGATGGCCTGCGGGAAGAAATCTATTACCTCTCGGCTGAACCGGCGGAATATGCGCGTGCGCTGGAGGTGTTGCGGACGGCAGCAAACGATACGGCCGTGCAAACCGCCGATGGCGGACTGTACATCCCGCCGGAAGGGACGCATTTGTCCCGCAAACGTCTGGTGCCGTTGCTGCTGGCGGAAAAATAACCCCCGTCTTTTGCAAATAGGGGTGGAATTTTTCGCCCGAATATGGTAGAATAAGGCGAAGAATTGGCGGGCGCGGCTGCACCCTCCGGAAAGGTTGGTATCACCACATGGATGCAAAGGAAAAACAACAGCTCATGCTGATGGCGGAGAAGATCCGTCTGGCAGTTATTGAGGGCACTTATCACGCGAAGAGCGGCCACCCCGGCGGCTCTCTTTCGATTGCCGAGGATCTGGCCTATCTCTACTGGAGGGAGATGCGCATTGATCCGGCTGACCCTCATTGGGCGCAGCGGGACCGCTTTGTGCTGTCCAAGGGGCATGCGGCACCGGCGCTGTACGGCGCGCTGGCGCTGCGCGGCTATTTTTCCACGGATCTGATTCCCACCCTGCGGCACGTCGGCTCTATTTTGCAGGGGCATCCGGATATGAAGCACATTCCCGGTGTGGATATGTCCTCCGGTTCGCTGGGACAGGGAATTTCCTGCGCGGTGGGTATGGCGCTGGCCGGCAAGATGGACGGTCAGGCGTATCGGGTGTATACCATCGTCGGTGACGGGGAGATTCAGGAGGGGCAGGTCTGGGAGGCGGCCATGTTTGCGGCGGCTAAGAAGCTGGACAACCTGGTGGTGCTGGTGGATAATAACAATCTGCAGATCGACGGCACGGTGGAGGATGTCAACTCTCCGTATCCCATCCCGGAGAAGTTCGCCGCCTTCGGTTTTCATGTGGTGGAGATTGACGGCAACGATCTGGAGCAGATCGAAGGGGCGCTGAAAGAGGCTCGCACGGTCAAGGGCAAGCCTACTGCCATCGTCCAGAAAACCGTCAAGGGCAGGGGTGTGTCCTATATGGAGAACCAGTGCGGCTGGCACGGTGCGGCGCCCAAGCGGGAGCAATACGACATCGCCGTGGCGGAGATCACCGCCCGGATCAAAGAACTGGAGGGCTGACAAATGGCAGACGTGATCAAGCAGGCGACCCGCGACGCTTACGGTGAAGCGCTGGTGGAGCTGAGTGCCACCCATCCGGAGCTGGTGGTGCTGGACGCCGATCTGGCGGCGGCCACCAAGACCGGTACGTTTAAGAAGGCGTGTCCGGAGCGGTTTGTGGATGTGGGTATCGCCGAGGGCAATATGATGAGCATTGCCGCCGGTATGGCATCCACCGGCAAGCTGGTGTTCGCCTCCTCTTTTGCGATGTTTGCGGCCGGGCGTGCCTTTGAGCAGGTGCGCAACTCCATCGGCTATCCCCACCTGAACGTGAAGATTGGCGCGACCCATGCGGGCGTGTCCGTGGGGGAGGATGGGGCCACCCATCAGTGCTGTGAGGATATCGGACTGATGCGCACCATCCCGGGCATGGTGATCCTCAACCCGGCAGACGGTGCGGAGGCCAAGGCTGCGGTGAAAGCTGCCGCCGATTGGCAGGGGCCGGTGTATCTGCGGTTCGGGCGGCTGGCGGTGCCGATGATCACCGATCCGGCGGAGCCGTTCGTGATCGGTAAGGCCAAGACGTTGGTGGAGGGCACCGAAGCGACGATCATTGCCACCGGCTTGTTGGTGAATGAGGCGCTCGTTGCGGCGGAGCAGCTGAAAGAGCAGGGAATTTCTGTGCGGGTGGTCAACATGGCCACCATCAAGCCCATTGACCGGGAATGCATCGAAAAGGCGGCCCGAGAAACCGGAGCGATCGTCACCGCCGAGGAGCATAACATTATCGGCGGTCTGGGCAGCGCTGTGGCAGAAGTGGTGTGCGAAACCTGTCCGGTGCCGGTGCTGCGGGTGGGCGTTGAGGACACCTTCGGGCAGTCAGGCCCGGCGGTGGAGCTGCTGAAGCTCTATGGCCTGACGGCGGAGCATATTGCGGAGAAGATCAGGCAGGCGATCGCACAGAAACGAGAATAACCGAAAAGGGGTCGGTGGCCGGGGACGGCGCATCGCCCCTTTTCGCCGTCCGGCAAGGAGAAAAAACGATGAAGCGTGAAATCAATATGTCCGACGGGGCACTGCTCCCCAATATTATCCGGTACACTATCCCCATTATCCTCACCAGTCTGTTGCAGCTGTTTTTTAACGCCGCCGATCTGATCGTGGTGGGGCAGTTTTGCGGCAGCATATATGTGGCGGCGGTGGGGGCCACCGGTTCGCTGACAAATCTGATCGTCAACCTGTTTATCGGGCTGTCGATCGGAGCCGGTGTGGCGGTGGCGCAGGCCATCGGCGCCAAAAATGATGAAGAAGTACACCGCACGGTCCATACCGCCATTCCGACCGCAGCCATCAGCGGACTCATCATGACGGTCATCGGTTTGTGGCTGGCGCCGGACTTTTTGCGCTGGATGGACACGCCGGATTCGGTGCTGGGATTATCCAGCGTCTATATGCGGCTGTATTTCTGCGGCATGACCGCCAGTATGCTGTATAACTACGGCGCGGCACTGCTGCGGGCGGCGGGGGATACGGAAAGCCCGCTGATCTATCTGACGGTGGCCGGAGTGCTGAACATTCTGCTGAATGTGCTGTTTGTCGTAGCGTTCGATATGAATGTGGCGGGTGTGGCATTGGCTACAGCGATTTCACAGACGGTATCGGCGGTGCTGGTGCTGTGGGCGCTGCATAAGCGCACCGACGCCTGTAAGCTGGAGTTGCAAAAGCTGCGATTTCACAAAAAGCCTTTTTTCAAGATGGTGCGCATCGGCCTGCCGGCCGGAATCCAGGGTTCGCTGTTTTCTATCTCCAATGTGTTGATCCAGTCGTCCATCAACTCCTTCGGTGAGGTGGTGATGTCCGGCAATGCTGCCGCGTCCAATTTGGAGGGCTTTGTGTATGTGTCCATCAATGCATTCAGCCAGACCTCGTTGAATTTCACCGGACAGAATATCGGAGCCTGTCGGTATGACCGGATTCCGAAGATCCTGCACACCTGCCTGGCGTGCGTCACCGTGGTCGGCGTGGTGCTGGGGGCGGTGGCATACTTCCTCGGGCGTCCGCTGCTGGGTATTTATATTACGGATTCCCCCGAGGCAATCACCTATGGATTGAGCCGGATGGCGTACATTTGTCTGCCCTATTTTTTGTGCGGCATCATGGATGTAACCACCGGCTCCGTGCGGGGCATGGGCTTTTCGCTGGCACCGATGATCGCAACGGTTATGGGCGTGTGCGTGTTCCGAATTGTGTGGATTTATACGGTGTTTGCTATTTTCCGCACGCCGGAGAACCTGTATGTGTCCTATCCTATCTCCTGGACACTGACCTTTGTGGTGGAATACTGGATGTTCCGTCACTATATGCGTCAGATACGGCGGCGGGCGGCGGAATCGATGCTCCAACCGTCGGCGACGGGTGAAACGGAGCCGGCACATGGCTGAGTACGTATTTTCGGTGTCGCCGGAATGGGATAATGCCACCATGCAGAGCTTCCTGCGGCAGCATTGCGGGCTGTCCTGGCGGATGGTGGTGAAGCTCAAGCGGGTGGAAGGCGGCATGACCGCCGACGGTGTGCCGCTGCGCTCCATCGACCGGCTGCGTGCCGGTCAGACGGTACGGGTGCAGATGCCGGAGGACGCGGTGCGCATTGAGGGGGCGGATATGCCGCTGTCGATCGTATATGAGGATGAGCATATATTGGTGATCGACAAGCCGCCCTATCTGGCGGTGCATCCTTCCGCCGGAAAACCGGAGCCGACGCTGGCCAATGCGGTAGTGGGGTATTTTGAACGGCAGGGCACGCCGCTGTCCTTTCGTCCGGTGAACCGTCTGGACCGTAACACCAGTGGCCTGTTGTTGGCGGCGAAAAGTCCCCATGTGGCCTATGCGCTGGCACAGAAACCGCAAAAGGAGTATCTGGCGGTGGTGTTGGGCGCGCTCGCCGGCAGCGGCACGATCGACCGACCCATTCGTGTCAAGGAAGGCTGCTGCATCACCCGGGAAGTAGGGGAGGGCGGCAAGTCCAGCGTCACCCACTGGGAGAGTCTGGGTACCGATGGGGAGATCTCGCTGGTGCGCCTGGTGCTGGAGACCGGACGTACGCACCAGATCCGTGTGCATATGGCGTGGATGGGATATCCGCTGGCGGGGGATACCATGTACGGCACGGATGAGACCTATTTGCCTCGTCATGGATTGCACTGCGGTCGCATGACGTTGCATCATCCGGTGACGGACGAGGTTATGACGTTTTCTGCCCCGCTGCCGGAGGATATGCGTCAGCTGCTGGCGGCCCATGGCCTGTGGCAGGAGCAAAAATGAGATGGAATGCCTGTATCTCTCGTAGGGGATACAGACTCTATGTCTGTCAAATAGCCCATAGGGCGCAGGAGCGTAGAATAAACTGGCAAAAGCGCTCCCGGAAGAAGTCGGAAAGTTCATGTAGCCATGCACCTTGGCTTTTTGGCCGATTTCAGGGTATGTCAAGATTCCCGGACACATTGAAAACGCCTGCCTCCCCGCGAAAGGGAGGCAGGCGTTCCTTTGATGGCTTTGATGTGGATCATTCGGCTGCTGTCGGCTGTGTGTCCGCTACAATATTGCGGATCCAGATGCCCTTCTTCACCAGCCAATAGCCGAATACACACTTGATGAAGCACAGAAGCTGGCAAACGGCAAACAGCGGCAGAATGGGCATGGCGGTGAGCCGACTCAGCGCCAGCGCTGTTGGCACTTGTACCGCCCATACAAAACAGCTGTCAAACAGGATCGTGACCAGCGTTTTTCCGCCGGACCGCAGAGTGAAGTAGGAGGCGTTGGCGAACGCATCCAACGGGAATACCAGTGCGGAGATCTGCATGAGCCGGGTGGCGGTCAGGCGGATATCCGGTTCGGTGTTGTAGATGTGGGGGATGAACTCCGCAGCCACAGCGTAGACAAGGGCCACCAGTACACTAATAAATACCGAGAAGGCGATTAGCTTGCGGCTGCTGTCTCGTGCTTCGTCGGTTTGCCCGGCGCCCAGCAGCTGGCCGAGGATAATGCCGATGGCCACGCCGATGGCCTGGAACGCCACGGAAAACACGTTGAAGAAGGTGCTGGAAATGTTATTGGCCGCCACTACATCCAGCCCCCGCACGGAATAGCACTGGGTCAGCATGGCCATACCGGCCGCCCAGAAGGTCTCATTGAGCATCAGCGGCAGTCCCTTGAGAGAGATCTGCTTTATCAGCCGTCCGGGGACATACAGACTGCGGAACGCTCCCACAATAAACGGATTGCGCTCGGCGTGGGTGCGTGTCCATACCGCCACGATGATCAACTCTGCGAAGCGGGATATGACCGTGGCGATGGCCGCGCCGACGACCCCCAACTTGGGAGCGCCCAGCTTGCCAAAGATGAGAATGTAGTTAAAGCACAGATTGATACCCACAGCCGTCAGGCCGGCCACCATGGGCAGCACAGTCTCTCCGGATTCTCGCAGGGTGCTGGAATAGCACTGGACGACGGCATAGGGGATGAGCCCCACCAGCATGACCCGCAGATAGTCCCGGGCAAAGCTCAGTGAAGCCGCCGCATCGGCGGCGCTGCCCTCACCTTTCAGATAGGCGCTCACCAGCGGATCGCCCCACAGGAAGAAAACTGCGCCGCACAGCAGCGTCAGTACCACACAGATGATCAGCTTGAACCGAAAGGTGTGACGTACGCCTTCGTGGTTGCCGCTGCCGAAATACTGCGCGCCAAAAATGCCTGCTCCGGACACAGCGCCGAAGATACACAGGTTGAATACGAAGATCAGCTGATTGGCGACGGCTACACCGGTCATTTGCACGGTGCCGACCTGCCCTACCATGACGTTATCCAGCATACTGACAAAGTTGGTGATGCCGTTTTGTACCATGATCGGCAGCGCTAAGGCCATCGCCCGGCGGTAGAACGCCTTGTCTCCGATAAATTTACGTACCATTGGATTTCCTCCATTTTTTCAGATGCCGCACTATTCTATCACAGACCGGCTGCTTTGGCAACCCCTGTTTTGGCGGATGGGCAAAATACATCCCCGCACCTTCTCAGCAAAGTACGAGGATGCATTGTTGACAGGATTAACGAATGGATACGGTCCATTTGTCCTCCCGGACCCGGTATATGAACTCGGTCAATTCCGGCGTGTTCATCACGTGTAGCAGCGCATCCATATCGGGAACCGTTTTCATATGCGCAAGCTGACGGTATTCGACCCATTCCATGGCGCCTTCTTCCGAGGAGGTGACGTGGCCCGACCATTCGGTCGCCTTGAACAGCAGAACGATATACCGTCCGTTCTCGATAGGAAACTGCTTTATTCCCACCAATTGGGGGTGACTGATATCCAAGCCGGTTTCTTCCTTCATTTCCCGGATCACCGCGTCTACAAACGATTCGCCCCGTTCCACATGACCGCCCGGCAGGGCATATCCCTGCCAATCCTTTTTCGTTCGGTTTTGCAGGAGCAGCCGGTCGCCATCCTCGATGAGGCATACTACGGTCAGCTCGGCGGTTTCGGTTCTGTCCATGACACATCCTCCGTCGATGCGGTTCGATACCACACCGGAAAGCAACATTATTTACGGTTGACGTGCGGTGAGATACTGTATTGCCCGCTCAATGGCATCTCTGGAATTGCCCCAGTCGGCGTCGGAATTGGCGCCGGCATTGCGATAATCGTACATTTCCGTGAAATGGTGCACATCGCTCCGCAGCTCTTTTAAGTACTTGCGGGTCAATTCCGCCGCAGCGCGCAGGAAGTAGGACTGTTCCCGTTTGCTGATGACCTTTTGCGCCGTTTGGGACAGAGCGGCAAAATGGGGGAGACACAGGCAGGGCTGCTCCTCAAATAACCGCTGAAACTCCTTTTGCGTCTCCCATGTGCGGCAAACGGTGGCCAGCATCTTGTCCGTGGTATCCCGCATCTGATTGCATACCCAGCAGTCGTCCACCCGTCGGGAGGCAGCCTTTTCCTGCCCGCGAGGGCTTTTGCCCACCAGCGGCAGACCGGCGAAGATCTCCTTTTCCATTTCATCCAGATGGCTTTCCAGAATCAGCGCCACGCTCAGCCGGTTGCGTCGGGCCAGCATTTGCCGGTAGTGGTCGATGCAGAAACCCTGTTTATTGGTCTGGATGCGGATATCCGGCTCCATCATGGCGGCGCCGGTGATGTATTCCACCACCCGCTGCTCCAGCTGATCCCGCAGACGGCAGAGAGGGCAGCCGTCCCGTTCCTCAAACACCTCCGCTACCGGAATGTTCGTGATATCGTATCGCATAAATTGTCTCCTTTTCTGTTTATGCCCGTATGCGGCGCACCGCTGTAGTATGACCGGTGCGTTCGTCGATGGTGAATAGTACGCCGTCCATCGCGCAATCGCCTTCCGCTGCAAAAAACCGCACCGGGAGCTTCGTGCGCATTTTCTCGATCGCCAGCTCGGTTTTGATCCCCAGACAGGATTGAATCGGCCCGGTCATACCGACATCGGTTTGAAACCCCGTGCCGCCGGGGAGAATTTGCTCGTCGGCGGTGGCGACGTGGGTGTGGGTGCCAAACAATGCCGAGATGCGCCCGTCTGCCCAGGCAGCTAGCGCCCGCTTTTCCGCTGTGGCTTCGGCGTGGAAGTCCACCACGCAGAGCGTCGGATTGCCCGCCTCGGTCAGTAACTGATCCAGCGTGTCAAAGGGGCTGTCCATCGCCTCCATATAGACGCAGCCCAACAAATTGATAACCGTCACCTGATACCGTCCGCGGTCGATGCAGGTGATGCCCCGTCCCGGCGTGCCGACGGGCATATTGGCTGGACGCAGCAGAAACTCGTTTTTTTCCAGTTGATCATAGATGTCGCGTCGACGGAAGGTGTGGTTGCCGCCTGTGATGACATCAGCTCCGGCGGTAAATATGGCTTTTGCCGAGATGGGAAGGATGCCGTTGCCGTCGGCGGAATTTTCGCCGTTGACGATGCACACATCCACATCCAGTTCCCGCTTGATTTTGGGAAGTACGGCTTGCAAATGGTTGCAACCGATGTGGCCGACCACGTCACCGATACAGAGAATATTCACTGAATTCCGCCCTTTCCGAAAACGGCGGAGCGTTTGCTCCGCCGTTTAGATACTGGATAGAAGATGTTGGACAGCAGATGTCCGCCGGGAGATGAAGCAGCCCGATAGTGAACAGCACCAAATGCCCTTGAAAACAAGATAAGTTCATGCAGTACCGCAGTTAAAACGCACCGCTCGGTGGGAGGGTATCCGCTGTTGCGAATATAACAAATCGCATGAATTGTACAGACGTACTTGGCGTTGCCCGAAGTATCGCTCCGGCCCATAAATAGCGGCGATTTCGGCAACGCCGAAAGGATGGTCGTTCAGACCATCAAGCTGCTATTTCAGGCGCAACAGGAACGCATGAATTGTACAGACGTACTTGGCGTTGCGCCGTCATTCAATCGACACAAAATAATAATACACCGGCTGACCGCCGTTGATGAGGGATACGTCCACATCCTCGCCCAGCTTGGCGCGCACACTGTCGCAGACTGCCTCGGCAGCCTCCTCGGTCACATCCTCGCCGTAAATCACGGTAACGAAATTGACCTCTTTTCCGGATAGCCGCCGCTCGTTAGCCAGCGTCTTTACCAGCTTGGGAACGGCGTGCTCCACAGCAGTGTCCACAAATGCCAGTTTACCGTTGTTCAGCGCTAAAATCTGCCCCTCTTTGATCTTGTGCCCCTCAAAGTCGCTGTCCCGTGCCGCAAAGGTGACGGAACCGGTGGATACGTTATCGGCGGCTTTCTGCATATCCACCAGATTCGCTTCCACATCCTTCTCCAGATCAAACGCCACCAACGCTGCGATTCCCTGAGGAATGGTGCTGGTGGGGAGCACGCAGACCCGGCGATCCGCCAGCGGCACGGCCTGCTCTGCGGCCAGAATGATATTTTTGTTGTTCGGCAGCACAAATACCGTCTTGGCGGGGGTCGCCTCGATGGCATTCAAAATATCGTCGGTGGAGGGGTTCATGGTCTGACCGCCGGATACCACCTGATCGCAGGCTAAATCATCCCGGAACAGTGCCGACAGACCTTCGCCTGCCGCAATGGAAACAAAGCCGTAATCATTTTCCGGCTCGACCCGCTCCAGCGTCGGCTGCTCCAGACCGCCTTCTTCTTCCACCCAGCCGGCATTCTCGTGCTGAATGCGCATATTTTCTACCTTGACGGTCTCAAATTGACCGTATTTGATGGCCTCCTCCAGCGCCTTGCCGGGGTGGTTGGTGTGTACATGCACCTTGATGATCTCCTCGTCGTCGACCACCACCACGCAGTCGCCGATGCTCTCCAAGTATGCCCGCAGAGCCAATGGGTCCAGCGTGCATTTTTTATCACGGCCGACAATGAACTCGGTGCAGTAGGCAAATTCAATATCCTGTTCAAAGCTGCCGACGGCACTCCTTTTCTGCACTTTTGCTGCAGCGCCCGTGTCTGCACCGGCTACCACGGCGCCGCCCTTGAACACATCCAGCATAGCGGTGATGATGATCAGGAACCCCTTACCGCCGGCATCCACCACTCCGGCTTTTTTCAGCTGGGGCAGCAGATCGGGGGTGCGCTCCAATGAGGCGGCTGCCTCGGCGCAGATGGCCTCCCATACGGCGATCGCGTCGGGGTTTTGCTCTGCCGCCGTTTTCCCGGCTTCCGCCGCCTCCCGCGCCACTGTCAGAATGGTGCCCTCGGTGGGCTTCATCACCGCTTTATAGGCGGCCTCCATGCCCAGGGTCAGCGCTTGCGCCAGATCGGTGCCGTCCGCTTCGTCCTTGCCCTTCAGTCCCTTGGAGAATCCGCGGAACAGCAGCGAGAGGATCACGCCGCTGTTGCCTCGTGCGCCCCGCAGCAGGGCGGCGCTGGCCACATCCGCCACCTCGGTGGCGGTGGGATTTTCCAGACGGCTCAGCTCCCGGGCGGCGTTGCCGATAGTCATAGACATATTGGTGCCGGTGTCTCCGTCGGGGACGGGGAACACATTCAGGGCATCCACTTCCTGCTTCACATTCGACAGCGTATTGGATGCCGAAATCATCGCATCCCGCAATATCGCTCCGTTAATCACTTTCAGTCAGCACTCCTTTGCATAGCAAGCCATCCGGCCGCCGTATCGGTTGCGGTTCGCGCCGCTCATTCGGGTTTCATCCCATCCACGAACACATTGACCTTTTTCACCGTCAGCCCCGTGGCTTCCTCGACGGTGTAGCGTACCTTGTTGACAATGCTCTTGGCGATGGCGGCAATGTTCATGCCGTAGATCACCGCAATATGAATGTCTACGATCAGCTTGTCGCCGTCGCTGCGCACATGAATACCATCGTCCGCATAGGCGCGGCGGGACAGTATTGAACGCAAGCCCTGACGGGGACCGGAGCGCACCATGCCGGCGACGCCGTAACAGGACGATACGGCATTACCGATCAAAAAGCTGAAATACTCCTGAGAAACCTCGATCGTGCCGTAGCGATTATCCATGCAGATCATATCGAACTCACCTTTCTTTAATTCTCTAATATCCGTCACTGCGCAAAGGCAGAATAATCGGTCACTTCCAGTTTTCCATCCCGTAGAACGGATCATAGCCATGGGGCGTTACCGTAGACAGCCGCCGGTCGAAAGCCGCAAATCCGCACCGCCAGCACAAGGGAAGATAGGGCAAATCCTCGTTAAAGGTCTGGATAAATTCCTCCAGAGATATCTCACCAACGCGATAGCGGTTATAGGCTGCCGCTGCCGCGCCATCCCGCCGGACGCCAAAACTGGCCGCCCCCGTTAGCAGGGGGTCCAGACTCATGTTGGCGGCCAGCCGCACCTCGCCGAGGTAGAGGTCATAGCTTCCGGCGGACAGGCGATTCTTGTAGTCGCTGTAACTGAGGGGCTCCACCGTGACCCGGATTCCCGCGCCCTCCAGCTCGGTACGGATCTGCTCGGCGGCGGCCGCCCGGGAACCGCCCTCATTGCTGTATATCAGCTCCAGTGAGAGCGTCTGTGATTCGCCGCCCGTACCAAATCCGGCCTGCTCCAACAGCTCTACGGCACCGGAGAGGTCCCGATTGCCGGAGGGGGTTTCTATCTTCTCCACACCGCTCCAGACGGGGTGGAAGGGCGTGGTCGCCGCCAGCGCCCAGCCGGAGCAGGCGGAGGCTGCCAGCGTCTTGCGGTCGATCAGATCGGACAGAGCCTGTCGCACCCGTACATCCGCCAGAGCCGGTCGACCGCTGTTCATGCCCAAATAGATCAGCGCGTTCATATTCACCGCCGCGCTGGCTCCGGCTACGCGGGGGATCGTACCGCTCTGCAGGTCGTCATAGTAGTAGGTGATATTGCCGGAGGCCAGTCCGTAAAACATGGTGTCCGCATTGGGCAGATGCCGCAGCGGGACGGTGGTGTATCGGGGTGAGCGGCCGCTGTGAGGATTGGCGGTCAGTGTCGCTCCTCCGTCGCTCTCCGTCACCGCGTACAGGCCGCCGCCCAGCGGCGCTTTTCCGGCCGCGTTGGTGGCTGTGCCGCTCTTGAGGATCGGAAAGGAAAAGCAGGCGGCAGCGTTGGGATCCGGCGAGGAAAGGGTAAAGGTGATCTCCCCGGTCTTTGCATTGGCAGAGGCGGTCGCCACGTTGGTCAGCAGCACCCGGTAGTTGGAGGAGGACTTTGCCCGTTGAAACGAGGCGGTCACATCTGCCGCCGTCACCGCCGAGCCGTCGGAAAACCGGGCGCCGGACCTTAATGCCGCTACCCAGTGGGTGGGATCGGTCTGACGTATGTCGCTCGCCAGGGAGTTTACCGGGGCAAACCGATCGTTGATGACCGTTAGACTGTCATACAGCAGCCCGGCCAGACCCAGATTCACTTCGGTGGCGGCGGCATAGGGATCCAGCGTGTCATCCCGGCTGTATGCCAGCGAAAAGGTCTGAGGTCCCTCGGTATTGTCCTCTGCGGGGGAAGAAACCGGAGCGGAGTTTTCCGGCCGGGAATTCTCCGCGTCCTTGCCGCAGCCGCACAGGAGGGAGAGACAAAGGAGCAAAGCCAGCAGACCGGCCGTGCGCCGCATACCGTAGCCCCCTTCCGCCGTGCATTCAAAAAATCAAGCGCAAACACCCGTATACATCGTACATGCACACGAATTGCATCGTATAGTATATCACCTTTTTCCGTATTAAGCAAGCATTTTTCGCGCATACCTGTTTTTCGGGCAGATAGAATGAATTTTTCACAGCCGGTTGCGTTTTGATGGAAGTTTTGCTATACTATAATGGCAGATGATTGAAGGATGATTGAAGACGGAGGAAATCACGGTGGCGTATTCATTTTTTGCGATGCTGTCCCGTATGAAGGACATCCGGCGCTGGGCGCTGATGCGCAACACCCGTCCGGAGAATATCAGTGAGCATTCCCACGAGGTGGCGGTGCTGGCGCATGCGCTGGCGCTGCTCACCAATGCCCACTATGGCGGGCAGGTGAACCCCGACCGGTGCGTGACCATGGCGGTGTATCACGATGTGCCGGAAATTCTCACCGGAGATATGCCCACACCGGTGAAGTATTACAGCCCCGCCATCCGGGAGGCGTACCGGCAGGTGGAGCAGGCGGCGTGCGATAAGCTGCTGTCGACGCTGCCGGAGGAGCTGCGGGAGGAGTTTCGCCCGCTGCTGACCGAGACTGCCGGCACGCCGGAGGAGCGGCGCATCGTCAAGGCGGCGGATAAGCTGTCGGCGCTCATCAAATGTGTGGAGGAGCTGGCGCAGGGGAACCGGGAGTTTGCCAGCGCCCGGCAGGCGACGGAACGGGTGGTGCGGGAGATGCGGCTGCCCGCCGCCGACGAATTTCTGGACCGGTATCTGGCGGCATATGAGCTGCCGCTGGATGAGCAATGAGGGGAGAAAACAACCAAAGCGGCGGTCAGGTAAACACCTGACCGCCGCTCGGTTTATCGCGGTTTATTCAGTGATAAAGAATGAATCCGGGAATTGGGGATAGCGGATATCCGGGGCGGTGATGTAGACGTCGTTCAAGTATTGTATTTCGTCGCCGCTGTGGATCCGATGCAGCTTGATGAGGTTGAAATCCGGATAGCGATATTCCACCGTGCCGCCATCGTTGCAGAAGTCAGCTTGACATAGACCGCTCTGTGCATCCTGCGCCGCCTGCGCCAGCAGTGCCGCCAGCCACCGGGCACCGTTGCGGCACACATCGTCCCTTAAAGGTAAGCCGCTGTCTCCGTACCAAAGCACCGGCTCCTCCAGCCCATAGGTGTACACATTGTAGCCTAATGTCTTTTCCTCTGCATCCGTGTTGAGGCGCTCCCGCTTTGGCTGCTTGGCGGTGCGCACGCTCAGCCGATAGCGCCCCTCGACGGAGTGGGTAACTCCGGTGGTCGTCCGGCGCTTCAAGTCGTAGACTTCATCAAATTCCATGGGGTCGTGCAGATCCGGATAGCGCCCGCCCATATAGGCGATGCGCACGGATTCGCCGGGCTGCAGGCTCGCTACATCCACCGTTTGCTGAAACCGGCGGATGGTCACACGGCTGCCCATTTGCTGCCGCTTTTGCGCCTGCGTCGGCTGCACATACAGGGTCCCGTCGGCATCATGGGAAAGAACGGTAGCGTCAAAATACAGCAGCCCGACGGTGGGGGTCAACGCCGTATCGGAGCGGGCGGCTGCGGAGGTTGTCCCGGCGGCGGTAGAGTCCGAGGACGCCGCCGAAACCACCTCTCCGGAAGCCAAGGAGCGCATGATCTGTTCCTGCGCCTGTCGGTCACATTCCGTCTGCAGCCTTTGCCGGGTCTTTTCGTCGCAGTAGGCTTTCTTTTGCAGCCGTCGGGGCACTTTTTTCTGAATTTCGTTGGCGAACACGGCACCGTCGCCGGTGGGTGTCCAGTATCCGTATTCCGTGACTACCCAGCCTTTGGCGGCACTGTCATCCCGTATATATTCGGTGGGGAGCAGAGTGAGCACCGCCAGCTCCGTATATCCCGCCTGCTTGGAGGGGAGGACGCCCTGCAGGGCATAGTCGCAGGTCATGACCTGTGCATAGACGGTGGTCTTGCTCTCCTTTTCCTCCATGCCGAACACTTCCACGGCACAGGTACGCAGATATTCGTTCCTTTCAGACGAAGCCAGCGTTTTCCGTCCTTGGATCTCCTGTACGGCAAAGGCGGCGGCGGACCGGTCGATGCGATAGCGCCCCGGGGCGGTGAGCAGGCATACGGCGGCGATCGCCACGGCAGCCGCTCCGGCGAGCACCGCCCAGAAGGCGGGCTTTTTGTAGTGCATTACGCTGCGGATGCGGGCTTTGACTCCCACTTCACCGAATGCCAGCGGACAGGCAGCCGCTCCGAACCGCTTCATGCTGTGGCGCAGCAGCGTTTCGGAATAGGCCTGCCGTCGGCTTAGCTCCATCTCCCGGATGGCTCGCTGGTCGCATGCCAGCTCCATATCCCGGCACAGCAGAATGTAGGCGACCCACAGCAGCGGCTGGAACCAGTAGACGGACAGCAGCACGAACGCCAGCAGCTTTGTCAGCGGATCCCGGCGGCGGATATGCGCCTGTTCATGGGAGAGAATAAGCGCCTGTTCCTCCTCGGTCAGCCCGTAGGGAAGATAAATGCGGGGTCGGAATAATCCTAAGATAAACGGGGAGGAGGTCCATTCGCTCTGGTAGACGTTCCCCTCCATCCGCACGGCGGTGGCCATGCGCCGCCGCAGCCGGAGATACTGCCCGGCGGCATACAGGAGCAGCAGCGCTGTCCCCGCCAGCCAGATATAGGGCAGATAGGTATAGGGCTGACTGGCGCTGCTTTGACCTACGTTAATGGGATTTTCCGCCGCCACCGGGTTGAGAACGTTGTCTACGGCGCCGATGCCGCTGTCCACAGTAAGAATCGTATCGCCGCTGTCGGCGTATTCCCAGCCGATGGGCTCGGAGGAGGGCATGAGGCTTACCGGGCTGGGGATCTCAAAGGGCAGCAATAACCGCAGCGCCACCACACACCATAGGGCGCAGTGGATCCACCGGGGCACCCGCCGCAGGAACACCCGCAGCACCAGAATTACCAGCACCACCCATCCGGCGGTGACAGCGGCGTTCAGGGCGTCGAGAAAGTCTTGAAACAGCATAAGTTCAGTCCTCCTGTTCGTCGATGATGCGGCGGATGGCGGCAATTTGCCGGTCGGACAGGTGCTGCTGGCGGGTGAATGCCGCCAGAAAGGCGGGGAGCGAACCTTCAAATTTTTTATCCATTAACTCATCCAGCTCTGCAATCTGCGCTTGCTCCTTGCTGATGAGCGCGGTGACGACGGTGTCCTTGTTTTGCACCACGCCCCGTTCGCTCAGCCGTTTGATGACGGTGTAGGTGGTGGTTTTTGACCAGCCCAGCCGGTCGTGGCACAGCTGCGCCAGCTCCCGGGAATGGATGGGCTCATGCTCCCACAGAATCAGGCAAAACCGATATTCGCTTTCAAATATTTTCGGCGTATCCATACACTGACCTCCTGTTCTAATGGATTAGTACAATCACATTCTAACCGATTAGAATGAAAATGTCAAGCACTTTTTTCGCGTGAGGGAAGTACAGAACTTCAATCGGAACAAAAAAGCGGGGTCCGGATCATGCTCATAGCACGATCCGGACCCCGTTTTTTTTGAATTTCTTCTTCAGCCGGTAAAAGCTTGTTAGAACATATCGGTCACATGATCCAGCAGATCGCCGATGGAATGGAGTGCCTTGCCGGCGTTGCGCTTGATTCCTTTTTTGTTCTTCTGCATATAGCAGGTGGTGACAATTCCGGCCGCGCCGCCGACCAGTAAACCCATGCTCATGCCTTTCATAAAGTAGCCCATTGTCTTACTGCACATATCGTTGTGCCCCCTTTCTGCCGATAGTCTGCCCGGAATCGAAAAAAATATTGACCGCCATCGGATTTTTCTGGTATAATGCTGGCAAACCATCAAAGGGAGCAAATCAGAATATGGCTACACTGAACATCGTATTGGTTGAGCCGGAGATTCCGCAGAATACCGGCAATATCAGCCGTACCTGTGCCGCAACCGGTGCACGACTGCATCTGGTGGAACCGCTGGGCTTTACCATAGACGACCGTCAGCTGAAGCGTGCCGGCCTGGACTATTGGCGGCTGTTGGATATCACCTATTATAAGAATCTGGATGACTTCTTCGCCCGTAACGAGGGCCCGTTCTTCTATTTTTCGACCAAGGCCCGGCAGATCCACTCGGATGTGTCCTATCCGGACGGTGCCTATCTGGTATTCGGCAAGGAGACACGTGGACTGCCGGAGGAGCTGCTGCGCGCCCATCCGGATGCTTGTGTGCGGCTGCCGATGATCGACCGGGACGAGGCGCGTTCGCTGAATTTGTCCAATTCCGTGGCCGTGGGTGTTTACGAAGTGCTGCGCCAATGGGGGTATCCGGGTATGCGCACGCAGGGGTGGCTGACGCAATTCGACGATTGACGCGGCCCGCGGGGCGATCCGGACACGCTGCGCCTACACCTTTGGCGGCCGGGCTTTCAGCTCCTTGATGCCGATATACAGAAGCACCACCCCGAACAGCCGGTGCAGCAGCCCGGTATTGAGGTTGGCCGCCAGCAGCGACACGGGGATGGCGGTGGCCAGCCCGGCCAGACTGCACCAGAGAACGGCGCTCCATACGATGTTCTTCTGCCGGATGTGCCCGATGAGCGCTGCCGGTGCACAGCCGATGAAGTATAACAGATTGATGCCCCCGGCGGTGTACTGAGAAACCCCGGCGAACACCGTCAGATACAGCACCAGCAGCGACCCGCCGCCGATGCCGAAGCCGCTGATGATGCCGGTGGCAACGCCGATCAGCCCTTTTATCCACGTCACGGCAGCATCACCGCCTTGATTCCTCCGTATAGAATCAGCAGGCCGAACAGGCGATGCAGCCATACGGTGGGGATGTTTTTGAACAGCCGGGAGGACAGCAGGCCGCCGATGACACCGCCGATGAGATACGGCAGCGCCTCCCGAAACACCTGCCCTCCGCCGATGCAGAACATCACGAAGGATGCGGCGGACAGAGGCAGGATGATGGCCACGGAGGTGGCGAAGGCCTTTTTTTCTTCCATGCCGGCCCAGCCGATCAGCAGCGGCACAAGAAAGAGACCGCCGCCCGCACCGAACAGACCGTTGGCGGCACCGGCCAGAGCGCCGGCGATGAGGTATTTCCCGATTGTTTTCATATAGACACTTCCCATTGGATAAAAGGATAGGAGGAATGACGATGCTACGCTATGGAGTCGTCGGCACAGGGTGGATCACCCGTTCCATGATCGACGGCGCGTCCCGCTACCCGGAGCTGTTGCGTCTGACCGCCGTCTGCTCCCGCTCTCGGGAGCGGGGGACGGCGTTTGCGGTCGAAACGGGGGCCGAATTCGTGTTCACCGATCCGGCGGATATGGCCGGGAGCGACCGTGTGGATCTGGTATATATCGCCAGTCCAAACGCCTGTCATGCGGACCAGTGCCGCCTGTTTTTGGAGGCGGGAAAGCACGTGCTGTGCGAGAAACCGCTGTCCGCCGACCCGGCGGCGGTGGAATCCCTCCAACAGCTGGCGCTGGAGCGCGGTTTGCTGTTTCGAGAGGCCATCATGCTGTTGTATCAGCCGCAGCTCGCATGGCTGGAACAGGCTGTCGGACAGTGCGGAACGATCACGGCGGCGCATTTCCAGTTTTGCCAGTTTTCCTCTAAATATAAGGCATATCTGGCGGGAGAAACGCCGAACATTTTCAATCCGGCGCTGCACACCGGCGCTCTGATGGATTTAGGTGTTTACTGTGTGTATCCGGCACTGTACCTGTTCGGCGAGCCGGAGCGGGTGCAGGCATCGGCGGGGTTTCTGCGTACCGGCGCCGACGGCTGGGGTACGGCGCTGCTGTCCTACCCCGATAAGCTGGTCACGCTGACCTACAATAAAACGGCGCAGGGTGCGACGCCCAGTGAAATTCTGGGCGATAAGGGCAGCGTGACGGTGGATTCCATCTCCAAGCTCTCAAATATCATCCTGCGTGAAAACGGGCAGCCGCCCCGGCTTGTTTACGGCACGGACGAAAAGGACGTGCTCATGGGCCGGGAGATCGCGGCCTTTGCCCGCAGCATTGAGGCGGGTCAGGTCGCCCCGGACGGCAAAGACCGCTTGGCGCTGGCGGTCAGCCGTTGTATGCAGACCATTCGTCGTGAAGCCGGAATCCGTTTTCCGGGATCGGATATGTGAGGGAATAACAGCGCCCGCTATTCGATCCATACGAAATTATATGAGGAGAATGTTGAATGAGTCAGAAACCGATCTTTTCGACTGCCGCGTGGATCTGTCCGGCGGAATGGGCGGATATTCGACCGAAGGATATCCTGCACAAGGAGCACATCCCTTTTACGATGCCGCCTCGGGAGCTGCCGGACCAGCTGCATTATAGGTTTCGCAAGACTTTTTCCTGCGATCACGTGCCGGAAAGCTGTCTCCTGCGCATTACCGCCGACGATTACTATAAGCTGTATTTGAACGGGCAATACGTATGTCAGGGTCCGGCTCAGGGATATGCCTTCGCCTATTGCTGGAACGAGATGGAGCTGGCGCCCTATTTGCAGCCGGGAGAAAATGTGTTGACGGCGGAAGTGTACTATCACGGACGGATCTGCCGCTCTTATCAAAGCGGCGACGACCGGATCGGGTTGATCGCCGAGGCGGCGGCGGATGGACGGATTCTGTTTGCCACCGACGGCAGCTGGGAGTGCGGGCAGATACATACTTATATCGGCGATCGCACGGTGGGCTACGACACGCAGTTTCTGGAGGACTATGACAGCCGTTTGCGGGCTGTGTCCTATGAAACGGCATCTGTAAAGGTAATGGACTATACATATGCAGACAGACCGGCGGAACTATTGGAAGTATATGAGCGAACGCCTGTCGCCGCAGAACAGCTGGATAACGGCGGTGTCTTTTATGATTTCGGTCAGGAACTGACCGGCAGTTTGCACCTGCGAGCGACCGGAAAAGCGGGACAACGGGTACGTATCCTCTGCGGGGAGGAAACCGCAGATATCCCGGAAAAGACCCGGTTCGATATGCGTTGCAATTGCCGCTATGAGGAATGGTGGATACTGGCCGATGGGGAAAACGAATGGACACAGTACGATTATAAAGCATTCCGATATGTGACGCTGATGCCGGATGATGGTGTAAAGGTAGATGCCTGCACAGTTACGGTGCGGCATTATCCCTTTGACGACGATTTCTGCCGGCTGGAGACGGATGACGAGGTGTTGGCAGCAGTATTTGAAATTTGCAAAAACGGGGTCAAATTCGGGGCGCAGGAGACGTATACCGATTGCCCCCAGCGGGAGAAAGGGCAGTATGCCGGGGACCTGACCATTTCCGGCGCGTCCCAGTCGCTGCTGACCGGCGATCTGTCGCTGTTGCGCAAGGCAATTGACAACCAGATGCAGTCGGCCGTCGTATGCCCGGGATTGCTGGCGGTGACGCCGGGCAGTCATATGCAGGAGATCGCGGATTATTCGCTTCAGTTCCCGTTGCTGGCGCTGCGCCATTATGCCTATTCCGGCGACCGGGAGTATCTGAAGCAGACGCTGGCGGTCTGCGAAGGAATTTTGCAGCATTTTGCGCAGTTTGCCCGCTCGGACGGGTTGCTGGAGCACGTGTGGGATAAATGGAATCTGGTGGATTGGCCGGAGGGCTGCCGGGATGGCTACGATTTTCCGTTGTCCGCTCCGGTGGGTGAGGGTTGCCATAACGTGATCAACGTCTTTTACATCGGCTGCACCATTGAGACGGAGCAGATACGGGAGATCCTCGGACAAGCGCAGTCCAAGCGCAGTCCGGCGTTGATCGAGGCATTCTATCGCACCTTTTACCGGTCGGAGACGGGCTTGTTTGCCGATGCGGAAGGCAGTGCGCATAGCTCACTCCACGCCAATATTTTTCCGCTGTTTTACGGCTTTGCCCATCCGGAGGATACGCAGCGGCTGGCGGATTTTCTGGAAGAAAAGGGCTTGTGCTGTGGGGTATATGTGGCGTGGTTCCTGCTTAAAGCCTTGTGTCGCGCTGGACGGGAAACAGCCGCATATCGGCTCATTACCTCGACGGGGGAGCATTCCTGGTACAATATGGTGCGGGAGGGCGGTACCACCTGCTTCGAGGCCTTCGGCAAGGAGCAAAAGTGGAACACCAGCTTGTGCCACCCTTGGGCGAGTGGTCCCATCTCGGTGCTGATCGAGGATATTCTGCCCCGGCATCCGGAATTCGGGCGGATTGTTTGGAAAGATCCGGAAAAAATGCAATGGAAAGATCGGACGGTAACGGTATGATAGAACATTTGGAAGACCTGCTGCTGCAGGTGCAGAAACCTGCCCGTTACATTGGCGGGGAACTGAACAGCGTAACGAAAAAACCGGATGAGGTGGCGGTGCGGTTTGCATTCTGTTTCCCCGATCTTTATGAGGTGGGGATGTCCCACCTGGGCATGAAGATCCTGTATGCCCAGTTCAACCGTGAGCCGGATATCTGGTGTGAGCGGGTGTTTGCGCCGGATACGGATATGGAGGCGCTCATGCGGGAGCATCATATCCCGCTGTATGGACTGGAAAGCCGGGACCCCATCCGGGAATTCGACTTCATCGGCTTTACGCTGCAATACGAAATGTGCTATACAGCGGTGCTGCATATGCTGGAGCTGGCGGGCGTGCCGGTGCGCAGCGATGAGCGGGGGGAGGATATGCCGCTGGTGGTGGCGGGCGGTCCCTGTACCTGTAATCCGGAGCCGCTGGCGGATTTTATCGACCTGTTCTTCCTCGGCGAGGGGGAAGAGGTGGATTTAGAGGTGGTCCATCTATATAAGGAATACCGAAAGAAGGGGTATTCCAAAAAAGCCTTTCTCCGCGCCTGCGCAGACATCGAGGGGGTGTATGTCCCCAGTCTCTATGACGTAACCTACCATGAGAATGGAACCGTGGCGGCGATCACTCCGCTGGACGGGGTGCGCCCGACGATACGTAAGCGTATCATCAACGATCTGGATAGTTGCTACTATCCGGAGTATTTTGTGGTGCCGTATACCGATGTGGTATTCGACCGGGCGCAGAGCGAGATTTTCCGGGGCTGTATCCGGGGCTGCCGGTTTTGCCAGGCGGGGTTCATTTACCGTCCGGTGCGGGAGAAAAGCGTGGATACCATCGACCGGCAGAGTCACGAGTTATGCCGCTCCACCGGTTACGAGGAGTTTTCGTTGTCGTCGCTGTCCACCAGCGATTATACCCATTTGGAGGAGCTGCTGAACCGTCTGTTGACCTGGGCGGAGCCGGAGCATACCAATATGTCCCTGCCCTCCCTGCGGGTGGACGGCTTTTCCGAGGAGCTGGCGAATAAGCTGAATGTGCTGCGGCGGGCAGGTCTGACCTTTGCCCCGGAGGCGGGCACCCAGCGCCTGCGGGATGCCATCAACAAGAACCTGACGGAGGAGGAAATTCTCACCACCGTATCCCGGGCATTCAAGGGCGGCTGGACGGCGGTAAAGCTGTATTTTATGATGGGCCTGCCCACGGAAACTATGGAGGATATCGAGGGAATGGCGCAACTGGGGCAGAAGATCGTCAATTGCTTTTACGAGAATCCGGACAAGCCCAAGGGGAAGGGCGTGACGGTGTCAATGAGTGCCTCTTGCTTTGTGCCGAAGCCCTTTACGCCGTTCCAGTGGGAACCGCAGGCCACCATGGAGGAGCTGCGGGAAAAGCAGCAGCATCTCACCGAATGTGTCCATACCCGTAAGATCTCTCTCAGTTGGCACGATGCGAAAACCAGCTTTTTGGAGGCGGTGCTGGCCCGGGGGGATCGGCGACTGTGCCGGGTGCTGGAACTGGCGCATAAACGGGGATTCAATCTCGATGCCTGGTCGGAGCATTTTAATTACGATGCGTGGATGGAGCTGTTTGGGGAAGTGGGTCTGGACCCGGCGTTTTACGCCAATCGACGCCGTTCCTTTGACGAAATTCTGCCGTGGGATCATCTGGATTACGGCGTGACCAAGGCGTTCCTCATCCGGGAGAACGAAAAGGCGCATCAAGCGATCACGACCCCCAACTGCCGGCAGCAGTGCGCCGGCTGCGGAGCGGCGTGCTGGAAGGTGGGTGAGTGTGTTGCAAACCGTTAGAGTGGTATTCGTCAAGATCGGGCGCGCCCGGTTTATTTCTCATTTGGATCTGATGCGTACCATGACCCGGGTAATGCGCCGGGCGCAGATTCCATTGTGGTATACAGAAGGATTTAACCGCCATCCCTATCTGACCTTTGCGGCGCCGCTGCCGCTGGGGCAGGAGGGACTGCATGAAACGATGGATCTGCGGCTGGAAACCGAGATGCCTATGACGGAACTGGTGGAACGGCTGAACGCCGCCATGCCCGCTGAAATGCAGGCGGTCAGTGCCGCTCCGGCGATTGCCAAGCCCGGCGATCTGGCGGCGGCCAGCTATCGGGTGGATTTTTACTGTCCTCGAGAGACGGTGGGGGGATTGTTGGCCCAGTCGGAAATACCGGTGGAAAAACGCACGAAGAAAAAGACTGTGAAAACAGTGGATATCCGGCCGTATTTTGTCGATGCTCAGCTGGAGGATATTCCGGAGGGCGTTCGTATGTATGTGACGCTCCCCTGCGGGCAGGAGAACGTGAACCCGGCGCTGTTCTGCCGCGCGCTGAATGAAAAGATAGGGGAGGAATGCTCTTGCCGCGTGGTGCGGACAGAATTGTTGGACGGAACCGGTGCACCATTTCGGTAGAGCCGTTCGGTGAAAAAGAAAAAGCCGGATGCAAACCGGGATGGCGGCCGTCGGTTATGACGTTGTGTCCTGCTGCAGGGGATGTATCTTCTCTGAATCGGAAGGCGTACGCAATGGATATCACAGATACGGAAAAATAAAAATCGGCAGACACCATCAGGTGCCTGCCGATTTTTGGCTGCGGAACACGGATTCGAACCGCGACAAACAGATTCAGAGACTGTCGTGCTACCCTTACACAATTCCGCAATGTTGTGATGTCATCCTGCACAACGGACATTATTTTAACACATAAATCGGATTTGTCAATAGGTTTTCCGGATTTTTCTGAATTATTTCTGTAATTCAGGAAAAATTCGGGAGCGACACTGCCGCGACCTACGTTTCTGTAAAAGGGGGCGAATCTGCTCCGATTCTTCAATACATACTGTCTGCTGGTTGATTGCTTACGATCTGTTCCATTGGAGTCGATTTCCGAGGAGCTCTGTACAGCTTGCGGGGGGTCTGCCGTTCGCTTCTGGACAGCGCCGGATTATGCGCTTTTGTATGGGAAGACTCCTTTTTACGGCAGTTCGAGATTTTTTGCAAAAAGTGCTTGACAATTGCAAAAACTGCTGGTATAATACAACTCGTTCCGCAGGGGACGGCGACAATTTGGGGGTATAGCTCAGCTGGGAGAGCGCTTGAATGGCATTCAAGAGGTCAGCGGTTCGATCCCGCTTATCTCCA
>CAKUAQ010000026.1 GCA_934636435.1 uncultured Eubacteriales bacterium | reverse complement strand
ATAAGGGAGCCCTCTATGAGAACATGGTAGGAGAAGCGCTCATCAAGCAAGGATATAAGCTGTTCTATTACAAAAAAAAGGATTCCACACTGGAAGCCGATTTCTTCATTCGTTCAGCCGCATCCTTGATTCCTGTTGAGGTAAAGGCGAAAAGCGGGCGGGCAAAATCAATGAAAACATTGATTACCTCTGATCACTACCCGGATATCAGATATGGGATTAAGTTTTCAAAGAACAATATCGGGCATGAGGACAGGATATACACCTTCCCATACTTCTGCACATTTCTGCTGAAAAGATTTATGGTTGGTTTTCACGCTGAAGAAGAAGCGGAATAACGAAGACAGCATGGGGAACAGCAGAAAAAGCTTGATGCTATTATAAAAGAAAAAATGTCAATTTGCACGTCTGCATCACTTGGAAAAATGTCAAAATGGTGGTATAGTATCTCTGGAAAATGCACAGAATGAGCATGGAGGTGCTGATGATGCTGAAACGGAAAATCGAAAAGGATATTATGCGCTGGATCGAGGGCAGCGACAAGGCGCTGCTGATATACGGCGTTCGTCAGGCAGGAAAGACATTTATCGTCCGTGAGTGCCTGAAGGCGGCGGGCTGCGACTACATTGAGTTCAACCTGATCCGACAGCCGGAAATCGTGGACATTCTGGAAGGCGCAACGGGGATAGACGACCTGATCCTGAAGCTGTCCCTGTACAGCGATAAGAAAATCATCCCCGGCAAGACTTTCTTTTTCTTTGATGAAATTCAGAGATATAAGGAGATCGTTACTAAAATTAAATTTCTTGTGGATGATAAGCGGTTTCGATATATTCTGTCCGGCTCACTTTTGGGCGTGGAGATCGTGAACTTGAAGTCCGCACCGGTCGGCTATTTGCAGACGCTCAATATGTACCCCCTGGACTTTGAAGAATTTCTGCAAATCTTCAATGTAGGCAAGCCTGTATTGGATATGCTGCGGAAAGCGTTTGTCGCGAAAACACCTGTAGACGATGTGATCCACGGTAAGATCATGGAGATGTTTAATCTCTACTTGATTATCGGCGGTATGCCCGCTGCGGTGGAAAAGTATCGGACGACTGGCAGTATCGACGATGTAATGGATGAGCACAGAGCCATCATTGAGCAGTATAAGTTGGATTTTACGCAGTATGAAGCGGAAAACCGCAAGCTGATCATCACGCATGTCTACGAGCTTATCCCGGCGGAGCTGAACGAGAAGAACAAGCGGTTTATGATCGCGGACATTAAAAAAGGATTGCGCTATGATCGGGTCGAGGACAGCTTTACATGGCTTTGGAAAGCCGGTGTCGCTTTGGGGGTATTTAACACTACGGAGCCCACAGTGCCGCTTATGCTGAATGAAAAGAGCACACTATTTAAGCTGTTCCTGTCAGATGTAGGACTGCTCACAACCATATACGGAAAAGCCTGCAAGTTGAAGATCGTCAGCAAGGAAAAGGATGTCAACAAAGGCGCTGTATACGAAAATGTGGTGGCGCAAGAGCTTCATGCCCACGGCTACCCGCTGTACTATTACAACAGCAAGAAAAAGGGCGAGCTTGATTTTGTAGTCGAGCACGCGGGGCGGGTGCTTCCCATTGAGGTAAAGAGCGGAAAAGATTATGAAAAGCACTCGGCACTGGATAATGTGATGGCCGTCACAGAATACGGAATAGAAGAAGCTTATGTTTTTACAAACGATAATATAAAGACGAATGGAAAGCTGACCTATCTCCCTATCTATATGGTAATGTTCCTGCAAGACGATCCAATCGAGTTTGTTGACATTTCCGCGGATAGGTTCAAGTTTTAAGCCCCAAAGTGCCGGCTTGAAAGCGAAAGCATCTCGTCTCTACATGATGTAGGGTTCGGGATGCTTTCCTCAATGCCGTTCCTTCTGCCGTCAGCATAGCGGGCCGTGCTCAACTTATCACCGCAATAGAATTTGGCGCGAAAAAAAGATAAAGTTCATTCGGCTTGGTCAAACCGTTTCAAACCCGGTGAAACCATTTTTCTGAGCTTTTATTCATTTTTTATGCAGGGGCAATTTCGCTTTGATAATCGCGTAAGCGCCCCGAAAATTAACCTATCCGTTAACAGTTTCGGGGTCAAAAACGGCATTTAACCTATCGTTAACATGAAAAAATCGCGTCAAACCGGGTCAAATCCCATCAGATTTTTTGAAAGCTGAACAAACGCTACGGATATAAGAAAACCCCGGAAAACCTTGATTTTCCGGGGTTTTTGAGCCTTTTTGGTTGTAAAATCGCGTCCGATCAGCGCTTGCTGAACTGAGGTGCGCGACGGGCGGCTTTGAGGCCGTACTTCTTCCGCTCCTTCATACGAGGATCGCGGGTCAGGAAGCCCGCTTTCTTCAGAGAAGAGCGCAGATTCTCGCTGTCATACTGCAGCAGCGCACGGGCGATGCCGTGACGGATGGCGCCGGCCTGGCCGGTGACGCCGCCGCCGGCGACCCGGCACTCCACGTCGAATTTCTCGGTCAGATCGGTCAGAGCCAGCGGCTGACGCACGATCAGCTTCAGGGTCTCCAGACCGAAATAGTCGTCGATATCGCGACCGTTGATGGTCACCTTACCGGTACCCTGGTACAGGCGCACCCGCGCAACAGAAGATTTCCGGCGGCCGGTGCCATAGAAAAAGGGTCTTGCATTGTAATCCATTGTAATAGCCTCCTTCAATCTTAATTACAGCTCGATCGCTTCGGGTTTCTGGGATGCGTGGGGATGCTCTGCACCGGCATAGCAGTGCAGGCGGGTCTCCGCCGCGCGGCCGATGGTGTTGTTGGGGATCATGCCGCCCACAGCCAGCTCCATCGCCTTTTCCGGACGCTGCGCCATCAGCGTGGCGTAGTTGGTGGATTTCAGATTGCCGATCCAGCCGGTGTGGCGCTGCCACTTCTTCTGCTCCGGCTTCTTGCCGGTCAGCACCGCCTGAGCGCAGTTGATGATGATGACGTTATCGCCGCAATCCACATGAGGGGTGAAGGTGGGCTTGTGCTTGCCGCGCAGCAGCACGGCGGCCTGCACAGCGACACGGCCCAGGGGTTTACCGGCAGCGTCGATGACGTACCACTTACGCTCGACCTGACCAGCTTTTGCCATAAAAGTCATTGTAGTTTCCTCCTAATTAAGCGTTGAGAGCACCATCGGGTCAACCGACGGTACCGGATATCTTGCATACAGGCGGCTCGTCCGACACCGTGAGACGTGCGGGAAAACGCCGCTTTTCTGCGGAACGTTCGCTATCATACCACAGGCGAAAACGACTGTCAACCCCGAAAATCCGGAATTTTTCATTTACATCCCTCAATCGCTCGTTTTCTCTCGATTTTGCTGCCGTTTGCTCCAATTCTCGTTTTTCATTTCAGTTTTCGGCAGAGCATAAAAGCCCCCGGCCGCAGCGCCCGAAAGCGCACGTCCGGGGGACACGCCGGCCGACAGGCATTCCGCCGACACTCTTGAGCTCAATCCAGAAAATCCTTCAGCTTTTTGCTGCGGCTGGGGTGGCGGAGCTTGCGCAGCGCCTTGGCCTCGATCTGACGGATCCGCTCCCGGGTCACGTCGAATTCCTTGCCGACCTCCTCCAGCGTACGGGGGCGACCGTCCTCCAGCCCGAACCGCAGGCGCAGCACCTTGGCCTCCCGTTCCGTCAGAGACATCAGCACATCGTCCAGCTGCTCCTTGAGCAGGGTATGGGAGGCTGCCTCCGCCGGGGCGGGGGCTTCATCATCGGGGATGAAGTCGCCCAGATGGCTGTCCTCCTCCTCGCCGATGGGGGTTTCCAGCGATACCGGCTCCTGAGCCACCCGCATGATCTCCCGCACCTTATCCACCGGCATATTCAGCTCCTCGGAGATCTCCTCCGCCGAGGGCTCATGACCGTTTTTGTGCAGCAGCTGGCTGGACACCTTCTTCACCTTATTGATGGTCTCCACCATGTGCACCGGGATGCGGATGGTGCGCGCCTGATCGGCGATGGCTCGGGTGATGGCCTGCCGGATCCACCAGGTGGCGTAGGTGGAAAACTTAAAGCCCTTGGTATAGTCGAACTTTTCCACCGCCTTGATCAGACCCAGATTGCCCTCCTGGATCAGATCCAGGAACTGCATCCCCCGTCCCACATACCGCTTGGCGATACTGACCACCAGACGGAGGTTGGCTTCGCTCAGCCGTTTTTTCGCTTTATCGTCGCCCTCCATGATCCGCATGGCCAGCGCCGTCTCCTCCTCCGGAGACAGCAGCGGCACCCGGCCGATCTCCTTGAGATAGGCTTTCACCGGGTCGTCCACGGAGATATTCTCCGCCGCGATGACCTCGGTGGAATCGTCGGTATCCTGCCCCTCGGTGCCCAGCTCCAGATCCTCCAGCGGCAGATTGGCGAACTCGTCCACCACCTGAATGTGGTTGGCCTCCAGCATCTCATAGAGCTTGTCCATCTGCTCCGGATCGAAGTCGAAGCTCTCCATGGCGTCCATGATCTCCTGATCCGTCAGCTTGCCCTTGCTGCGTCCCAGCTCTACCAGATCGTTGAGCTGGGTGGTCTTATCCTTTTTCGGGGCGGGCGCCGCATCTTCCAGCTCCTCTGCGGCCTCCCGCTCCTGCTGCTCCCGCTCCGCCTGCAATTCCGCGTCCAGCGCGTCGTCATCCACAACGGGGGTGTTCTTTTCCTTCTTGTCGCTCATAGAGTATGTTCCTTTCTGTTCTGGTCTGTTCTGAAAACGGCCGGGGCGATCCCATGGAGAATCCTCCGGCGCATTTGGCTTCGTGTTGTCTCAGGGTCGGCGCTTCTTCTCCCTCAGAGTCTCCATCATGCGGCGCAGCTCCTCGTCGGAGGCGGCTGCCGGATCGCTCATACCCCGCAGGGCGTATTCTTCCCGGATAATGGAGGCATATTCCGCCATATCCTCCGGGGTGTCGGCGCGCTCCTGCGCCCCCCGGAGCATCCGGGCAATATAGGCCATATCCCGCTCGTCATAGTCGGCGGACAAAAATGCCAGCTCAATGAGCAGCCCCTGCCGATGGCGCTCCAGCAGCCGGGTGTACAGAGTGCGGTTGAAATCCGTCACAAACTGCTCCGGCGCGATGAGCTGCGCCGCCCGTCCGATATAGTCGGGGTGCTGGAGCAGCGCTCCCAACAGGCTCTCCTCCGCCCCCGCCGCCCGGGGGTGTGCCGCCGCCTGGGGATTGACCTGTCCCAATTCCCGAGTCTCCTTGCGCATCAGCTCCGGCAGACGGCGCTTTGTCTCGGTGCGCTGGCGGTTGCGGCGGGCGCGGTCAATCTCCTGCAGGATGGCATCCTTGGAGATGGACAGCAGCTGCGACAGCCGCCCGGCGTACACATCCCGCTCCACCGGGCTGTCCAGCGCCGCCAGCACCGCCACCGCCTCCTTCAGATAGGCGATCTTGCCGTTGGAGGTCTGGATATCGTGGCGCTGGCCGATTCCCAGCAGCTGATGCTCCACCGCATTGGCGGAGCGCTCCAGCAGCAGCTTAAAGGCCTCGGGGCCGTTGCGCTTGATGAATTCGTCCGGGTCCTTGCCGTCGGGGATGGAGACCACCCGCACATCCAGCCCGGTTTTCCGCAGCCGTTCGATGGCGCGGGCGGTGGCTTTTTGTCCTGCTCCGTCGGCGTCGAAAATGAGGTTGATCCGGTCGGCATACCGGGCGATGAGCTGAATCTGCTCATCGGGGAACGCTGTTCCCAGCGCCGCCACCGTATTGGTGAATCCCGCCTGATGCATGGCGATGGCGTCCATATAGCCTTCGCACAGGTTCAGCTCCCGTCCGGCGCTCTTGGCAAAGTTGAGAGCGAACAGATTGCGGCTCTTGCTGTACGCCGGGGTGCTCTCGGTGTTGATATACTTCGGCTTGGAATCGTCCAGCACCCGTCCGCCGAACGCCACCACGTTGCTCCGGATGTCGATGATGGGGATGATCACCCGGTTGCGAAAAATGTCATAGAGCCTACCGCTATCACGATTTTTTCCAACCAAAAAGCCAGCTGTCAATTCCTCCGGATGAAAGCCCTTACTGCGTAAGTTCCGCAGCAAATAGCTTCCTCCTGGCGCAAAGCCCAGCCCGAAATGGCGGATGGTGGCATCGGTATACCCCCGGCGGTGAAAATACTCCAGCGCCTCCCGCCCCTCGGGGCTGTACAGCGCCTTATGATACAGCCGGGCAGCCTCCCGGTTCGCCTCCAATATCCGCAGCCGCAGCCGGGCGGCGGCATCGCTCTCTTGGCTGTTTTCCGGCATCCGCATCCCCGCCCGGTCGGCTAAGAACCGGATGGCGTCCATATAGTCCAGATTTTCGATGCGTCTGACAAAGGTGATCACGTCGCCCCCCGCCCCGCAGCCGAAGCAATAAAAAGAATTGTTCTCCGGATAGAGGTTAAAGGAGGGGGTCTTTTCTCCATGGAAGGGACACAGCCCCACCAGGTTGCGCCCCCGGCGTTTCAGCGCCACATAGCCGGACACGACGCTCTCAATATCGTTTTTCAGCAGAAGCTCCTGTATAAAGGCTTCCGGCAGGGGCATGGCGCTCCCTCCTTTCCGTTACGCCGGGACGCTCATCGCGGGATCATCGCCCAGCCCCGGGGAATAAACAGCTCCCGGTGGGTCTCCAGCGCAAAATTATCGGTCATACCGGCGATATAATCGCACACTGCCCGGTGCACCCCATCCCGTTCCCGGATGAGGGCATATTCCTCCGGCAGCTGATCGGGATTCTCCACATAGTAGCCGAACAGCGCCGACAGCAGGCCGCCCACCTTGCTTTCCTCGCTTTTCGCCTTGGGGTTTAAGTACAGATGATCGTACATAAAGGTGTGCAGCTCCCAGAAATACGGCTCCACCGCCGCGTCCATGCCGACCTCCTCCACGCCGTGCTCAATCATCGCCGACACCAGCGTATCGATGCGGGCGGAGCCGCAATCCCCCAGCGCCATATGTACCTCCAGCGGGATATCCTCCTCCCGCAGCACGCCCGCCCGCACGGCGTCGTCCATGTCGTGGTTGATATAGGCGATGCGATCCGCCCAGCGGACGATCTGCCCCTCCCGGGTGGCGGCCGGCTTCCCCTTGGTGTGGTGAAGGATCCCGTCCCGCACCTCGAAGGTCAGATTTAACCCTCGCCCGGTGTTCTCCAGCTGCTCCACCACCCGCACGCTCTGCTCATAGTGGCGGAAGCCTCCGTCCATCAGCTCGTTGAGGGTGCGCTCCCCCGCATGACCGAAGGGGGTGTGCCCCAGATCGTGGGCCAGGGAGATCGCCTCCGTCAGATCCTCGTTGAGTCCCAGCGCCCGGGCAATGGTGCGGGCGATCTGGGACACCTCCAGGGTGTGGGTCAGCCGGGTGCGGTAGTGATCCCCCTCCGGCGCCAGAAACACCTGAGTCTTATGCTTTAAGCGGCGGAAAGCCTTGCAGTGCAGCACCCGATCCCGGTCCCGCTGATAGGCGGTGCGATAGGGGCTGTCATTCTCCGGGCGCTCCCGTCCCCGGGATTCCGCCGCCAGAGACGCATAAGGGGATAAAATCTGCTTTTCAACGGCGTCCCACCGGGCCATAGGCTCCACCTCCGCTCTGTATCGGGATCCGATCGGGGATCTCCGCAAAAAAACGAACGACATCGGGTTATACGCAGATACCCGTCAAAATCCTGCAAAAACCGCAAAAATTTTTTACACCCTGTGACAACCTCGTCGCCGCCCCGCATAAACCGCGCGCTCCCGCCGCAGCGGTAAGCTGAAAGCCGCAAAAAAGCCGGGGCACGTTCCGGCGCAACAGGCCGGCAGGCTCCGCCGCCGGTCGATATCCGCACGGCGGCGTATATTCACGCTTCAGCGCCGATCGGGAAGGGGACATACGTCTCCCCCCGCGCCGTCAGAGTCAGCCGCCCGGCGCTGCGCTCGGTCAGTGCCGCCTCCAGCGCCCCCTGCCGCTCCGCCTCCAGCGTGAACTGCACCGTCACCCCGTCATCATAGCGGGTATCGGTGATCCGGGCATTCTCCGCCGCCAGCAGCGCCGGGAGAAAGCCATACTGGGCATAATCGCACCGCACCTCCAGCTGTCGGCAGCGGCGCATCTCCACGATCCCCGCCGCCTCCACCGCCAGCCGGGCGGCGTGGGAATAGGCGCGCACCAGCCCGCCGCCCCCCAGCAGAATCCCGCCGAAATAGCGGGTCACCACCACGGCGCAGTCGGTCAGCCCGTTTTTGCGCAGCACCTCCAGCACCGGAATCCCCGCGGTGCCCTGGGGCTCGCCGTCGTCGGAATAGCGGCACAGATTGCCCCCCTCCAGCACATAGGCGTATACGTTATGGCGGGCATCCCAATGCTCCTTGGCGCGGGAGCGGATGAACTCCAGCGCCTGCTCCTCCGTCTGCGTCGGGCGAATATACCCGATGAACCGGGAGCGCTTTTCGGTGAATTCGTCGGCAGCGTCCCTTGCCACCGTGCGATAGCTGTCGCCGCTCATGGCGATCCCCTCCTAACACGAGAAAGGGCAGTGCAAATTCCTTGCACTGCCCGGATTAAGCATCGGATGCTTATTTCTCGCCATTCAGACCAAAACGCTTGTTGAAGCGATCCGCACGGCCGCCGATATCGTTCAGCTTCTGCTTACCGGTGAAGAATGGATGGCATTTAGAGCAAATTTCAACCCGGATGTCCTGCTTGGTGGAACCGGTGGTGATCACATTGCCGCAGGCACAGGTGATCGTGGTCTGACCATAGGAAGGATGAATACCCTCTTTCATTGCTTGTCACCTCTTTCGGAATCCATAGACTAACGGATAGACTATACCACACCCGCAGAAAAAATGCAAGTGTTTTTTGCAAATCTTCCGGAATTTGGCGAAAACCGGGGCTTCAGAACCACCAGCCCAGCCCCTCCAGCAGGATTTTCAGGGCGATGAGAATGAGGATCACGCCGCCGATGCGCTCGGCGGGCTTCTGGAACCGGTTGCCGAACAGGCCGCCCAGCTTCACCGACACCGCCGACACCGCAAAGGTGACGCAGCCGATCAGCAGCACCGTGCGCACCATCCCCAGCCAGGTCATATCCAGCAGCGAGAAGGACACCCCCACCGCCAGCGCGTCGATGCTGGTGGCGATCGCCAGCGGCAGCATCGCCGCAAAGCCAAAGGAGGCGCTGGCCTGCTCCTCCTCCTTGGAAAAGGACTCCCGCAGCATAGTGCCGCCGATGAGCGCCAGCAGCACAAAGGCGATCCAGTGGTCATAGCGGTCGATGAGATGGGCAAAGGTGCTGCCCAGCGCATAGCCGACAGCGGGCATCAGCGCCTGAAACAGACCGAAATACGCTCCCGCCGTCAGGCAATGGCGCAGCCGGACGCCGCCGGTCGCCAGCCCCTTGCAGATGGACACCGCTGCGGCGTCCATGGACAGCCCCAGCCCGATGAGGAAAATTTCCCAAATGTGCATACCGAAAAGCTCCTGATATACCTGAACGATACCATACTATATGAGGGCGACGGGCGGATTATTCTGCGGCGGGGGTACGGGGGCGTGCCGCGAGGAGCAGCAGACACAGCTCGGCGAGCAGGGTCAGGGTGATCAGCCCGCCGACTGCGGAGAAGTTATGCCAGCCGAAATACAGCGGCCCTAAGGACAGCACCGTGCCGACGCCGAGCGTGACTGCGGTGCCGGTCAGCACCCGGCGGCTCCCCGTGAACAGGTAGACCGCCAGCAAAAGCAGCACTCCGCAGGTGACCAGCGCCGTCAGAAGGGGCGCCACATTCGCATATCCGAAGGGAATCAGACTGAAATAAGAAAAGGTCTTGCGCCAGGGGGCGCCGGTGGGATTGCTAAAGGTACAGACGGCACCGCAGGGCAGCAGCTCCAGGATCAGCGTGACGATCGGCAGAAGACAGTAGAGAATGCGTTTTTTCATACACATACACTCCTTTATCGTGTCGATTGCGGCGTTGACGGATTATGCAGACAGGGCCTTTGCACCGGTCTCCCCGGTCAGATGGACGAAATGCAGCAGCTGTCCGGTGGCAAGCAGCACCACCAGCCACACCGCCAGCAGCGCCACGGGGATCCACAGCGCCGGTCGGTGTGCCCCGCCGCACAGCACCGCCGTGCGGATCAGGCAGGCAAGGGGCAGCGCCGTCCACAGGCATAGCACCAGATTCATGGCGGTGTCCGCCCCGGCGGCGGTGGGATCCTCCATCCCGCCATACAGCACGAACAGCACCACCCCGCACAGGAGCAGCACACCCCCCACCGCCCGCAGGAAGTGGGCGTCTCCGCCCCGCCGGCGGACGATGCCCCATGCCAGCAGGAATATGCCGGTCACGACGGCGGCGCCCACCGCCCGGAGAAAGGGTGCCGGATCCGCCAGAGTGACGGGGGCTTGCAGCCACCAGCTGACAGCGGTCAGCGCCGCCGTCAGCAGACAGTACAGCCCGGTCTTTTTGGAAACAGTCACGGTGTTTTCCTCCATCCGTTGCAATTTATTCCCGGTGCCATTTCACGCCCTGGGGCGTATCCTCCAGCACGATCCTCCGCGCCTTCAGCTCATCCCGGATGCGATCCGCCTCCGCCCAGTTTTTCTCCTTTCGGGCAGCGGCGCGGGCTTCGATCAGTGCCTCGATCTCGGCATCGTCGTTCCCCGCCTCCTGCCGGGCATAGCAGAAGCCCAGCACGTCGGTCAGCTGGTCGAACAGCGCCTGTCCCCGGCGGATGGTGGCGGCGGTGGCGGTGCCGTCCGCCAGCATGAGGTTAATATCCTTCACCAGCTCAAATAACGCCGCGATCCCGTCGGCGGTGTTTAGATCGTCGTCCATGGCGGCGATGAACTGCGCCCGCCGCGCCTCCACCCGCTCGGCAAAGGCGGCGTCCTCCGCCCCCTCGGAGGCGTTCTTCAGTCCGAACGCCATGGCATTCTTGCAGTTATACAGCCGATCCAGCGCCCCGATGCCCTGCTGCACGATCTCGGTGCTGTAGTTGATGGGGCTGCGATAGGAGGAGGAAATGAGGAAGAAACGAATCGGCTCATAGCCGTATTCCTTAGCCACATCCCGCACGGTGAAGAAGTTATTGAGGGATTTGGACATCTTCTTGTTGTCCACATTGATGTAGCCGTTGTGCAGCCAATAGTGGGCGAAGGGCACCCCGTTGCAGCATTCGCTCTGGGCGATCTCATTCTCATGGTGGGGGAAGATCAAATCCTGCCCGCCGCCGTGGATGTCGATGGTCTCCCCCAGATACCGCCGCGCCATGGCGGAGCATTCGATGTGCCAGCCGGGGCGTCCGTCGCTCCAGGGGGAGGGCCAGCTGGGCTCGCCGGGCTTCGCCGCTTTCCACAGCGCGAAATCCAGCGGGTCCTCCTTCACCTCGCCCACGGCGATGCGGGCGCCGCTCTCCAGATCGTCGATGTTCTGGTGGGACAGCTTGCCGTATTCGTCGAATTTCCGGGTGCGGAAATACACGTCTCCGTTTTCGGCAACATACGCGTACCCCTTGCCGATGAGGGTCTCGATGATGTCCCGGATGCCGTCCATATTTTCCGTGGCGCGGGGATGCACCGTGGCGGGGCGCACCCCCAAGCCCTTAGCGTCCGTCCAGAATTCTCCGATATACTTTTCGGAGATTTCCTGATAGGTGACCCCCTCCTCGTTGGCTTTGCGGATGATCTTATCGTCGATGTCGGTGAAATTCTGCACAAAAGTCACCTGATACCCCCGCCATTCCAGGTACCGGCGCAGCACATCAAACACGCACAAAGGGCGGGCGTTGCCGATGTGGATGAAATTATACACCGTGGGGCCGCAGGCGTACATCCGAATTTTTCCCGGCTCAATGGGGATCAGCTCCTCTTTCTTACGGGTCAGGGTATTATACAGCTGCATAAGTCAAGCTCCTCCTGTTTTCGTTATCGTTCCGGGTCCTTCCCGGCGATCTGCTCCAGTTGCTCAATGCGCTCCTCCAGGCGGTGGATTTCCGCCGCCACCGGGTCGGGAACATGGATCTGATCCAGCTCCGGCACCCGCTCCCCATCCCGGCGCACCACCCGGGCGGGAATGCCCACGGCGGTGCAGTTGTCCGGGATATCGGTCAGCACCACCGCCCCGGCGGCAATGCGCACATGGTTGCCGATGTGAATGGGGCCCAGCACCTTGGCGCCCGCCCCTACCATCACGTGGTTGCCCAGGGTGGGGTGGCGCTTGCCCTGGTCCTTGCCGGTGCCGCCCAGAGTCACCCCCTGATACAGGGTGCAATCGTCGCCGATCTCGGTGGTCTCCCCGATCACCACACCGGTGCCGTGGTCGATGAAAAACCGCTTGCCGATCACCGCCGCCGGGTGAATTTCAATATTCGTGCGGCGCACGCACCGCTGGCTGACCCACCGCGCCAGCAGCGGATGCCCGTGGCGCAGCAGCCAATTGGCGCGGCGATGGGAGCGCAGCGCTTTATATCCATTATACAGCCACCACACCTCAAAATTCGACTGTGCCGCCGGGTCGCGCTCCCGGATGGCGGCGATATCCTCCCGCATTTGCTTGAACACAGCTCCACTCTCCTTCTCTCCAACACAAAAGAAAACACCCCCGTCGCCCCCCAAAAGGGCGACGGGGGTGAGCAATCCAGTCTCACGGTTCCACTCCGTCATTCACTCGGTGAAACGCCGGCTTCGGCGTTTCCGCCCCGGTAACGGAGGGCGTCCGGCGGACGATACGCAACGGCTTTCGGCCGAAAACCGTCTTCCCATCCGCAGCCGTCGGGTGCATTTCGCCGGGGCAACCGCCGCCGGGTGCTTCCAGCCACCGTCCGCAGACGGGACACCCGCTCTCTGTTGCGTTGCCGGCCGGGTACTTCTCCCGCCGCAGAGAATGCGCCGCAAGGGGCATTCCCATTCGCTTTACATCATTATATGCATAAAAACCCGGTTTGTCTACCGTTTTCGGAGAAAAACTCAGTTTTCCTTAAAATAGTGGCGCAGATTCCACACATACTGGATGCCGGAAATCACCGTCAGCACCGCTGCTACCCAGATCAGTCCGTCGCCGACTGCCAACAGCACCCGGCACAGCGCCGGGTTCGATACCAGCTCCGCAATCTGCATAGCCGCCAATGTATACAGGATGGCTGCCATCTGCATAACGGTCTTCATCTTTCCCGCCATGCTGGCTGCCACCACCACGCCGTCCTTTGCCGCCAGCAGCCGCACGGAGGTCACCATGAATTCCCGGGACAGAATCAGCATCACCGCCCAGCACAGCGCCACGCCGGGGCGCTTGGTCATAAAGCCCAGAAACGCCGCCGTGGTGAGTGCTTTGTCCGCCAGCGGGTCGAGGAATTTTCCCAGATTGGTCACCAGTCCCCGGCTGCGGGCGATACGCCCGTCAAACAGATCCGTCAGCGAGGCGGTGGCGAACAGCACCAGCGCCACCGTATAGTGCCACGGGAAATCCCACAGCAGCGCCAGCAGAAACAGGGGCGCCATCACGCACCGCGCCAGAGTCAGCTTATTCGGCAGATTCATCGACCATCTCTCCCATCAGATCCCAATCCATGGTATCGGTAATTTTTATGCGGCGCATATCACCGGGATGCACCGTCCCCGCCGGGGCGGCAAAAAACACCTTGCCGTCAATATCCGGAGCGTCCGCCTCGCTGCGACCGAACCAGCATTCCGCATACCGGTCGTAGCTCTCCACCAGCACCGTCACGGTCTTGCCGATCTGCTGCTCGTTATACCGGTCAGACACCCGCTGCTGCTCCTCCATCACGATGTCCCGGCGGCGCTGCTTTACGTCCTCCGGGAGCTGGTCGGGCAGCTTGGCAGCCGGCGTCCCCTCCTCCGGAGAGAAAGCAAAGCAGCCCAGCCGCTGGAACTGCGCCTCCTGCACAAAGCGGCACAGCTCCTCAAAATCCTCCTCCGTCTCGCCGGGGAAGCCGGTCATCAGGGTGGTGCGCAGCACGATCCCCGGCACCCGCTCCCGCAGATGAGCGATGAGCGCCGTCAGGCTTGCCCGGTCGCCGGGGCGATGCATTGCCTTGAGGATATGCCCGCTGACGTGCTGGAGGGGCAGGTCCATATAGGGCAGCACCTTTTCCTCCGTGGCCATCACGTCCAGCAGCTCCTCGGAGATATGCTCCGGATAGCAATACAGCAGCCGGATCCACCGAAGCCCGTCGATGCGGCACAGCCGCCGCAGCAGCTCCGGCAGGCGGGGCTCCCCGTAGAGATCCCGGCCGTAGACGGTGGTATCCTGCGCCACCAGCACCAGCTCTTTGACCCCGGTCTGCACCAATGCCTCGGCTTCGGATACCAGCCCCTCCAGCTCCCGGCTGCGGAGATTGCCCCGGATGAGGGGGATGGCGCAATAGGTGCAGCGGTTATCGCAGCCGTCCGCGATCCGCAGATAGGCAAAAAAGTGGGGGGTCGTCAGCAGCCGGCTGCCCTCCAGCACCCAGCTGTCCCGGGAGGGGAACCGGTAAAACGCCACATCCCGAGTCACCTGCTCCACCGCCTCCACAATATCGGCGTTGGCACCCAGCCCCAGCACCCCGTCGCATTCCGGCAGCTCCTGCACCAGCTCCTGCTGATACCGCTGCGCCAGACAGCCGGTGACCAGGATCTTTTTGATGCGCCCCTCTTTCTTCAGCTGGGCAAATTCCAGAATATTCTCAATGGATTCCTTTTTGGCGTCCTCGATGAATCCGCAGGTATTGACGATCACCACATCCGCCAATCCGCTCTCGGCGGTGATCTCATACCCGGCCTGCTCCAGCCGCGCCAGCATCAGCTCGGCGTCCATCTGATTCTTCGGGCAGCCCAGGGACACCATCCCCACTTTTATAGCCATTCTTCGTCTGTCTCCTCTGCGTCGGTCTGCGTCTGCGCCGCCGTTTCCACCGCCCGGCGGGCCACCTCAAAGGAATAGCCCCGCCGCGCCAGCGCCGCCACGGTTTTCTGCCGCAAATCACGGTCAGTCAGTTTATTATAGTATTTTTTTCGCACAAGTGCAAGTGCTTGTTGAAAATCGTCGGAATCGGTCTCCTCCACCGCCTCCCGGGCGGTCTGGCGGTCGATGCCCCGGCGCAGCAGCTCCTGCTCCACCCGGCGGCGGGGATACTGCTTATATTGCGCCAGACTGCGGGCGGCCCGGCGGGCATAGGCGGCATCGTCCAGCAGCCCCACCTGCCGCAGCCGCTCCACCACGGCGGCGGCCACCTCCGGGGGCGTTTCTCCGGCGGACAGCTTTTTCTCCAGCTCCCGTCCGGAAAAATCCCGCTGCCCCAGCCAGTAGAGCGCCGTGTCGTGGGCGCGGTTATAGGTCGACTGTGCCGTCAGCGCTGCCAGCTGCTCCTCCCGGATATTGCCGCCCACCCGGTAAGGAGATTCGTCAAAGGTGCGCTTATCTACCGACAGCTCCTCGCCGGTATCCAGTGTCAGCCGGTACAGGCTCCGCCGCAGGCGCTGCGCTTCCGTGATCTTCATATCCGTCCCCCATAGCAAGGCAGGGCAGGGAGTGCTGCCCCCTGCCCTGCGCACGGTTCTGTCCGATATTTCCGGTTCCCGCAGCGCTCCGTTCCCGTAACGTCCGGAATCGGGAGTCGGTGCGGTGCTTATTCGTCATCCACCACAATGTCGATCTGGGCCTTGGCGGCCTCGCCGGTCATCTGCGGAGCGGCCGCCAGCGGAATCTCCACCGGCGCCGGAGCGGCTGCCACCGCCGCCCTGGGGGCAGGATTCAGCTGGCCGATATTCTCCCGTACCAGCTTCTCGATCTCCGCCGCCAGCTCGGGGCGGCTGCGCAGCTGCTCCCGCACATTATCCCGTCCCTGCGCCAGCCGCTCGCCGTTATAGGAAAACCAGGAGCCGGATTTTTCAATGATATCCAGCTTCACCGCCAGATCCACCAGCTCGCTGTCCCGGGAAATGCCGATGCCGTACAGCACGTCAAACTCCGCCTGCTTGAAGGGGGGCGCCAGCTTGTTTTTGACCACCTTGACCTTGGTATGGGAGCCGTAGGCCTCGGACCCGTTCTTGAGGGTCTCCATCCGACGCACATCCAGTCGCACCGAGGCATAGTATTTCAGCGCATTGCCGCCGCTGGTGACCTCCGGGCTGCCGTAGATCACCCCCACCTTCATCCGCAATTGGTTGATGAACAGCGCCAGACATTTGGACTTGGACACCACCGGTGCCAGCTTCCGCATGGCCTGGCTCATGAGCCGCGCCTGCACGCCCACATGGGCCTCGCCCATCTCGCCCTCGATCTCGGCGCGGGGCACCAGCGCCGCCACCGAATCCAGCACCACGATGTCCACCGCACCGGAACGGATCAGCGCCTCCATGATCTCCAGCGCCTGCTCGCCGGTGTCCGGCTGAGACACCAGCAGGGAATCCACATCCACCCCCAGCGCCCGGGCATACACCGGATCCAGCGCGTGCTCCACGTCGATATAGGCCGCCTCGCCGCCCTTTTTCTGGGTTTCCGCCACCACATGGAGCGCCAGAGTGGTCTTACCGGAGGCTTCCGGCCCGTAAATCTCCACGATCCGTCCCCGGGGCAGACCGCCGATGCCCAGTGCCGCATCCAGCGAAATGGAGCCGGTGGGAATGGCGTCCACATTCATCTTCCGATTCTCGCCCAGCCGCATGATCGCGCCCTTGCCGTATTGCTTTTCGATCTGCGCCAGCGCCGCATCCAGCGCTTTCTTGCGCTCCGACTGATCCATCTCCGCTTTTTCGGCCGTTTTTTTGGTTTTATCCGCTTTTGCCGCCATTTTCCTGTACCTCCTGTCGGGTTTTGTCTGCATTGCCCCTATTATACACTATGAAAATCCAAAAATCAAGAGGAAACCGAACATTTGTTTTTGCTTTTTGCTGTCACTCCCCGCACGACCCGCAGGATTCCGGCGGTGTCGGGTACAGCTGTCACCTGCTCCAATCCGGCGGCGGAAAACAGCGCCGTCACCGCCGCCGCCTGATCATAGCCCACCTCCACGGCGCACAGGCCGCCGGGGTTCAGCTTCGGTATCCACCGCTCCGCAATCGCCCGATAGAACCGCAGCCCGTCCGCCGCGCCATCCAGCGCCATCCGCGGTTCCCGCTGCACCTCTCGCTGCAAGCCGGACAGATCGGCGGTGGGGATATAGGGCGGGTTGGACAGGATGGCGTCGTAGCCGCCGGAGAATTGCGCCGCATCCGTCAGCACATCCGCCTGCACCGCCTGCACCTTCCACCGGGGATAGCGGGCGATGTTGCGCCGCAGGTAACCCAGCGCCGCCTCCGACAGCTCCACCGCTGTCACCGCCGCACCGGGGCATAGGCTGGCGAGCCCCAGCCCCACGCAGCCGCTGCCGGCGCACAGATCCAGCACCCGGGGGTGTGTACGTCCCCGCAGCTCCGCAGCGGCCGTCTCGCACAGCACCTCGGTATCCGGCCGGGGGATCAGCACCCCCTCTCCCACCGACAGGGTGAGGGTCAGGAAATCCCATTCGCCCAGAATATACTGGAGCGGCCGTCCCGCCGCCCGCTCCGTCACCGCCTGCTCCAGCCGGGCGACCGCCGTCTCCGGCAGGGGGGTATCGTCAATCGCGCCGCCCCGTCCCATGCCACCGCAATCCTCCAGCAGACACCGGGCATCAAAGGCGGCGTCCTCACAGCCGGCCGCCGTCAATCGGGCGGCGGCACGGGTCAGCCATTCCCGGCGGGTCACCAGTTGTCCGCCTCCGGATCCTCCGGGATCACTGCCTTGAGGGACGCAATGGCGCATTCGATCATGCTGTCATCCGGCTCCCGGGTGGTCAGATGCTGGAGCCACATCCCGGGGGCGGAGATAAACCGGGTGAACCAGGTATCCTTGCGTCCGGCCAGCTTGATCAGCTCATAGCCCACACCCACCGTCAGCGGAATCAGCAGCAGCTTCACCACCGTGCGCAGCCACGGGGTCGAGATGGGAATGAGGATGGAAATAACGATCCCTACCAGCAGCATGAGGATGAGGAACGAGGTGCCGCAGCGGGGATGGAAACGCCGCTGTATCCGCACATTCTCCACCGTCAGCTCCAGCCCCTTTTCATAGCAGAAGATGGTCTTATGCTCCGCACCGTGATATTCGAAGGTACGGCGGATATCCTTCATCCGGCTGACTGCCAGCAGATATATGAGGAAAATCACGATCCGCAGCACCCCCTCAAAGATGCCCCGGATATAGGTGTGGTTGAGGGCGGGAAACGGCCGGCACAGCCAGCTGAACAGCTGAATGGGCAGCCACATGAACAGCACCAGCGCCAGCGCCACCCCCAGGACGGTGGCGACGATCATCATACCGCTCATCAGTGCAGAATTCTTTTTCTGCTGCTGCGGGTCGGGCTTCTCCCCCTCCTTCAGCTCCTCCTCCATGCCGCTCAGCTCGGCCGAGCGCATCAGGCATTTGTAGCCGATCTTCATGGAGTCGATGAAATTGAACAGCCCCCGCACAAAGGGCCAGCGGGTGAACGCCGGGCGGTGATTGACCGGGTTCTCCCATTCCTCCATGGCGATCTCACCGGTGGGGGTGCGCACCGCCATGGCGGTCTTTTCCGGCCCCCGCATCATCACGCCCTCGATCAGCGCCTGTCCGCCGATGGAGGTTTTCTTCAGGATTTTCTGTTTGTCTGCCATCAATGTCCGTCCTTTCCATCTCAAATCGTCCCGCAAAGACCGCCCGACGCGGGCACAGGCTTTGCGGGGCGGAAATGCCCTGTCTGTCCTCCGCCGGGACGCGCCCGGCGGAAAGAGAAGCCGTCACAACGACCGGCTCATTCCGATTCGGCGACCGGCAGCAGCACCGTCACGGCGGTGCCCACCCCCGGCTCGCTGTCCAGCTCCATCCGACCGCCATGGAGCCGGACGATCTCCTCCACCAGCGCCAGCCCGATGCCGGAGCCGGGGTTGGTGGGATCGGTCTGATAGAATTTCTGCCGCACCCGGGGCAGCTCCTCCGGCGCAATGCCTACCCCGGTATCGCTGATCACCACCTGCACCCGGCCGGGCAGCTGGGCGGCCTCCACCCGGATGCGCCCGCCCCGGGGGGTGTATTTCACGGCGTTATCCAGCAGATTCACGAATACCTGCCGCAGCCGGGCGGGATCCCCCCACACCGGCTGCAGCGTTTCACCGCCGGCATATTCCAGGCTCAGCCCCGCACGGGTCGCCCGATCCCGGAATAGGAACACCGCCTCCTCCAGCTCCGCCAGCACATCCAGCCGCTGGCGCTTGAGCACGATATGGCCGCTCTCCATGCGGGAGAAATCCAGCAGCTCCTCCACCAATCCGCTGAGGCGCTCCGCCTCCTTGCCGATGACCGCCAGCCCCCGGCTGACCAGCTCCTGGTCCTCCGGATAGGACTGGAGCGTTTCGCTCCAGCCCTTGATGGCGGTGAGAGGGGTGCGCAGCTCATGGGATACGGAGGATAAGAACTCGTTCTTCATCTTTTCGGTGGCGCCGATCTCCTCCGCCATGAAATTGATGGTATCGCACAGGTCACCGATCTCGTCGTCGTAGCGCTTTTCCAGCCGGGCGTCGTATTCGCCCATGGCGATGCGCTGGGCAGTGCGGCCGATGGCGGTAACGGGATTGACGATGGAGCGGATGAAATAGGAGCCGGACAGGGAGACGAAAAACACCACCAGCATGATAAAGCTGAAGATCACCAGCGCCAGCAGCCATATCTGCCGGTTCACCATCCGCAGGGACACCACATACCGCAGTCCTCCCACCCGGGAGTTGTTTTTGTCGGTCTCGTCCACCGTCAGCGCCATGATCGGCTCCCCGGCGTCGTTGTGTCCCCGCCACAGGCGGCTGCCGGAGGGCAGCGTTTCCTCCCGGCCGCTGCGGGGCGCCGTCATGGGCGCAAATCCTGTGGAGGACAGCAGCACCGAGCCGTTGGCATCCAGCACCTGCAGTTCCATCTTGTCCTTATCGGTGAAATAGGCGATCAGCTCCCGGCTGCGCGCCTGCCAGGTTTGGGATTCGGCGGTCTCGGACAGCTCCAGCGTGCGCTGATACAGCTCCGCCCGGCTTTCCAGCGCGCTCTGCACGCTCTGATAATAGTAATACCGCAGCATGAAGGCAAACGCCCCCTCCAGCAGCAGCAGAAACAGGACGATGATGCCGAAAGCGTTGCGGATCCACCGGCGGGTCAGGCTGTTGCGCTGGCTGCGGGACCGCTCCCTTACGCCTTCCATCGGTAGCCCCGCCCCCAAACGGTGGTCAGATGCTGCGGGCTGGAGGGATCCGGCTCGATCTTCATCCGCAGCCGCCGGATATTCACATCCACGATCTTATCGTCGCCGTAATATTCGTCCCCCCAGACCGCCCGGAGAATGTCCGCCCGGGTCAGGGGGGTGTCCGGGTGCTGGAAGAAATATTCGATAATCTGATATTCCACCTGGGTCAGCTCCACCGGCTCGCCCCGGCGCAGCAGCCGACGGCTGCGCAGATTGAGGGTGAATTCCCCGGATTCGATCTGCTCCAGATAGCTGACGGGGGACTGGGGACGCGCTGCCGTCAGCCGCCGATAGAGGGCGTCCACCCGAGCGGTCAGCTCCGCCGTGCCGAAAGGCTTGGTCACATAATCGTCCGCTCCCATTTGCAGGCCGTTGACCTTCTCCTCCTCCTGGGTGCGGGCGGTGAGCATCATGATGCCCAGCGTATTGCTCTGCGCCCGCAGGCGGCGGCAGGTCTCGAAGCCGTCGATGCCCGGCAGCATCACATCCAGCAGTGCCATGGTCAGCTCCGGATCGGCGGCAAACCGTTCCAGCGCTTCCTCGCCGGAGCCGACCTGGGTCACGCTGTACCCTGCCCGCTCCAGAATCACCACCAGAAAGGAACGGATGGACTCTTCATCCTCGCACACCAGTATTTTCTTCATCGGGAACCCGCTCCTTTCAGCTGTCCAGTCTTGTGACCATATACTGTACGGCATCGGGGGTCAGCTGCATCTCATCGAACCGCGCCATACACCCGGCGCGCTCCTCCGTCGGCGTATACAGCCAGACATATCCGCCCTCCGCCGGCAGGGAGCTGCCGATCCGCAGCTGCAGCCACACCTCACCGGTATCCTCCCGGCAAAAGGAGAGAACACGCACATCCGCACGATAGGCCGTGGTCAGCCCCTGCCGCCGTGTCTCGTCCAGCGTCACCTGATAGCCGTCCTGCCGGTTCACCACCGTGTACAGCTGATCGCTCCAGGTGCCGGTCGTATAATCCCAGGAACGCCATGTGGTGAGATAGGCATAATCCGGCAGATCCTTTTCCTGCGTATAGCCGGGCAGGGGCTGGCTGCGGGGGATCTCCGTCAGTCCGTCCCCGTTCACATCCCGGGAGGACAGGCCCGACTGCCGGGAGGTGCCCTCGGTGGTGTTGGTGGTGGCGTTATAGAAAGGGGTGCGCAGCTTTCCGTATTCATACAGCACCAGCTCGGTGACGGTGATGCCGCCGCTTTTCTGTCCGTCCACAAACACGCCGGACACCCCCCGCCCCAGACGACACAGCGACATGGCGCCGAACTGCTGGATATACCCGTCCATGGGGGCGGTGTCCACATCCAGCAGCACGCCGCTCTCCAACCGGGTCAGGGTGGCCGTCACCCGGTTATCGGCGGCGGTGCGCAGCAGCAGCAGATCCTCCTGCCCGGTGCCGGACACATCCCCGACAAACAGGCTGGCATACAGCCGTTCCTTGGATACGACGGTCAGGCCGCTGCCGATAGAGAACAGCGCCAGCCGGTGCTCCCGGCTGTTGTAGGTGTCCCAGCCGGTGATCAGCTCCAGCTGGTTGTCTCCGTCCAGATCGGAAAACTGCACCTGCAGCACCCGGCTGCCGAAGCCTGTCCGATCCCCCACCGACACCCATTCTCCGGCGGTGCGCCGCAGCAGGTTCACATGGGTCTCGTCCGCATCGGGCAGGCTGTAAAACGCCACCGCCATGACGGGAGAACCCACGCCGTCCGCCAAGGGGGTGCCGGTCTCATCACAGAGAATGAAGGCGGAGGTGTAGTTTCCCTCCGTCGGATACTGGAGGGTGTAGCGCACCCCGGTCTTGCCGCTGTCCCGGATGTAGGTCTCCAGCGCCTGCTGGATGGCCTGCTGCTCCCCCTGCGCCTTAGGTGGCTGCAAGAAGGACTCCACATCCAGACTGCACCCGCCGAGGCACAGCGCGATCGCCAGCAGCAGCGCCGTCCACCGTAGCCGTTTCATGGAGTCCCTCCCTCGCCCGTATTCTTTCGGCGGCACCGGGCAGCGTCGTCCGGCATTGCCTGTATAGTTTCGCATCATCTGTATATACACAAAGACAAGTATACCATAGGTTGCCGGCGCCTGCAAGTCCTCTCCCGCAATTCCGCCGAATTTGTTTGAAAGCCCGGTGTGCCCGCCGTAACGCCGCCACGTATAGCACCCGCTCATTGGGCGCACGGCAAAGGCGGAAACACCCCCACATAAAAAGCAGCCGGTGCGCTGCAAATCAGCACACCGACTGCTGTCAGGAACGTTCGCTATTTGGCTTTTTTCCGGATCATCACAACGACGACCGCCCCGTCGGCGGCCAGCACGATCGCCGCCAGCACAATGTATAATACCGTTTTTTCATGGCGGCACCATCCAAACCGCGCCAAACGGCTTTGCGCGGCGCCGCCTGCCCATTGTAGCAGTATTCCGTCGCCATGGCTACCGACACACCCGCAGATGCAAGCCCGCACCCACCGCACCTTTCCGCCCTTTGTGCCGAGGACGAAAAGGAGCAGGATGCCCGCACGCCGATGATCCTGCGGCACAAATCCCCGGCGCAACCGGCAGCATAAGCAGCGACGGGGCTGTCGCCCGTGATCTCTCACTTGCGACAGCCCCGTCGTTATATCTGGCGTGCGCTGCTTTCAGAGCGCTTCATTCAGTCCGACCAGATCCAATATGTCAATTGTTCCGTCGCCGTTCATATCGGCGGCCAACGTTTGCAGCTCGTCAAACGTATCCATGCCCAGCAAATATTTCCGCAAAACGGTGAGGTCCTCCTCCTCGAGTTTCCCGTTCCCGGAAACATCTCCGGAGATGTACTTTTCGTAGGTATAGGTCTCGGATTCAAAGAATCTGGTGTTGAAATAAGGCAGATCCCCGACCGTCACCACCGCGCGGACGGAGTGGCTGCCGACCGTGCCGCTGTCCAGCGTGATGCCGGCTCCCGTTTCGTCCTCCTTGAGCACCCCGTCGACATACCACGCGTAGCGGACCGTCTCGGTGCCCGTGTAGGTCGCCGTCGCGCGGACGGCAAAGGAATCGGCGGCGCCGTTTGCCGAGATGCGGGCGCCGGAGGTTTCAAAGCTGCAATCGGCGGTGATCTCCTCGGGCATACGGAAGGAGAGGTCACGGAGATTGACATCTCCGGTGCCCCAGGCGGAAACGTCGAGCTCGACACCCCGAATGTAGAGCTTTTTGCCGCTTGCATGGGACAACAGCTCGGAATTCTGCAGCAGGTCGAAGTCGCCCTCTCCCGCGCCGCCGCCGGGGATCGTCCCCACCTTCACGGTCGCTTTCCCGCTCCAGTTTATGCTGCCGTCGCTGTTGAAGGGCATCAGGATCAAATACACCCCGACATCTTTTTCCATGTACGGAGTGGCATAATGCATCCGCGGGAAGGTGTTCAGGTCGATCAGCTTGGTGGAAAACTGGTTATTCAGGCGCCCCATTTTCGAGCCTTTCCATTGGAGCTTCAGCTGCAAAAAGCCGTTCGGGTTATGGTACACTTCAAATCTGCCGGTATTCGGACCCGCGTCCCAGTTGAACCACTTGTCGTCCGCAACCGGATCGAGCCAGTAGCGGTCATTCTTGTTGGTTCCTTTTTGGGAAGTGAAACGGAAATCCGTAAAGGACAGGGATTCGTCCGCGCCGAATTTATTGGTGGTGAATGCCGCGCCGTACAGATGCAGTGTTTTCTCCGCTCCGGCCGCTTGCATGATCTCGTAGTTTTGGGTCAGGTCAACGCTTACGGTCTGCTTGCCCGCCTGGATCGCGGCCACATCAATATTCTTCGCTTCACCGTTCTCGCCGCAGCAGCGCAGGCGGATGTATGCGCTTTCACCGACCATATCCGTGACAAAATGCAAGTACGGATTTGCCGTCAGGTCCAGATCGTATTGGGTGCCGCCGCTCTCCGCATGGCCGTAATCATACTTGTTGCTGTGCTGCGTATACGTCCATACGCCGTCCGACACGGTGATATTGAACCGCCAGTTATCCTCACCCGTAAAACCATCGGTGGCCCACCAGGTCGTGCGCTGATCCTCGTTAAACCAATCTGGGATCAGATCTCCCGTTTCCTCGGCTGCCGCGCCGCATACCGGGACGAGCATCGAGGCGGCCGCCATCCCAACGGCGGCAAGAAATGCGCCCAGCTTTTTGAATCGTGCCATTCAAATCAATCTCCTTTGCTGAATTTTTCTCCTGCACACAGTATAGTACAGCAATGAAAAGGATTGCAATCGTTCATTTTCGCACAATATACAAAAAAGCACATTCGGGTGGATAACCGTTATTCAACTGTGTCAGCTACGCGGCGGTTGATCGCCTCCCGCAGCCTGTAAAACGCCGTTGCATCGCGGGGGTAATCGGTAAAGGTGATCGGGTGACCGATTTCGCTTTCCAGCCACCGGACGGTTTTTTCGAAGCCCTCCGTTTCGGCTAAAAGCTGCAACGCGCGCAGATCCTGTAATGCGTCAAACAGCACCAGCTGGCGCAGGGAGGGCATGGGCTCTCCGTCCGCTCCGGGATAGACCAGAAACGGGTCGCCCGCAGGGAAATTTTCTCCCGCGTCGGTGGTGAAAAACGGGTCAATGGGCTTTCTGGAAAGATATGTAAACCAATAATTATAGCCCCAATGCAAAAAGCCGGAAATACGGTAGCGGAACAGCTGGAGCCCCAGCGCCCGGTTGCGATAAGAGGGCATGGCGATCATGCGGTTGGAAACGCGGTCCAGCTGCCCGCAGCAATAGTAGACCCACCGCCGGGATACGCCCTTGCGGTAGAATTCCTCGGCGTGTTCGTTATCGGGCACGGGCGTTCCCACCAGACCCTCGCTGTAAAACGAATATTCCGAAAGCGCATCCAGCGTGTTGCAGCCCTCCAGCAGCGGCAGCACGGTCTGCACCGCCTTTCGATAGCTTTCCATATGCTTTTCATCCGGCTCATCGGAAATATGAAACCAGCATCTGTCCAACAGGCTTTTCTGCTGCATAAAGGCTTTTACCGCCGGCAGGAAGCTCTGTAAAAATTCCGCGTATTCGGGGGAATCGGCGGCGGTCTCCCAGCCGAAGCGGCGAACGGCTGTACCGTTTTCCGTCACGATGATCTTCGGAGCGTGCTCGCTGCCCCATTGCGTGAACAGATGCGGAAACTCAAAATATTTGATGCCGCACTTGAGGGCGATGGCCAAATACCGCTCCAGCTTTGAAAAATCGAAGGAATACCCCTTTTCGGAATAAGCAATATCCACCAGCTGGACCGTAGGTCTTTCCGCGCCCACGGCGGTATCCAGCGGAGGGGTGAACAGCGGTGTGAGCAGCATATTCACACCGTAACGGGCGGCCTGACGGATGTAATTCTCAACGATCTCCCAGTGCCGCTCGCTGAAAACCTCCGTTTTGTAAAATACGGCGAGGCTGTCACAGTGAAACCATTCGGTATGGATCAGCTGCTGCGGCGGCAGAGAGACCGGAAGAACCTCCAGCCGGAAACAGGTCGTTGCCGTGCATTCGGGCTCGGCTTCGTTTTTCAGCGTGACGGTCAGGCAATGTGCGCCCGCCTGCGCGTCCTCCGGTATCGCTATTTCAAACCACAAACAGCTCCAATAGCCCGGCGCATAGGAGACCCGGCCGTCGCACGGCGCGAGCAGGTCGGGATATAGCCCGGGGCCATTCGCGAGAAAATCGTCGTCCGCCCATTTGTATTTCACAAGGCGTACAGGGACAGTTTCTACCTGATAGCAGCGGATGGTCTCTTTGAGATCGCTTTCCCACTCCACGAAAAAATCATCCCGCAGGCCGTCATCGGCGCGAAATGCCAGTTGAATATTGAAGCGTTCGCCGCGCAGAGCAGAGCCGCTCGCAATTCCATGACCATTCAGCGACTGCATGGGAAAAACCTTTTCCAACGACGAAACCCAGCTGGTCGTAACATTCATATGGATCGCCTCCTATGTTTCTGTATCCTTAAAGGTATGATAACATAAAGTGAATTTCGATGCAATCGCGCATATTCGTAAAAATTTCCAAGCCGCCGGAACGGTGCGGAAAACGGTATATCCCACACCGTTCCGATCCAAAAGCGCGGAAAACGGTATATTGGAAGAAAACGGCGGATTGAAATTTGCGGAATTGTGTAATACGATAGTACCGTAGAAGACGAGAGAGGGGTGAAACCATGTACTTTGCGGTCGAGCTCCGAAACCTTTCCCACATAGAAATAAACGACCTTGAAATCACCAATGTATCTACCGGATCTTCAAGCGATACAGCGGGATCACCCCCGGACGGTACAGGGACATGTACTCTGATAAATAACGGATATGGAGATGCAGCATGAGCGTTTTTTTTGAAAAAGCGGCGCCCGTTTGGATAACGGGCCGGGAAAAGGAAATGAATTTACGGGTCCAATTCAAGGCGATGCTGGGAAAGGGAGAAACCGTTACCGCCAAGATCGCCACCTCGGGCATTTACCAGATGTCGGTAAACGGCCGATTCGTTTGCTACGGCCCCGCGCGCGGAGGACGGGGGTTTTTCCGTGTGGACGAGATCGATCTGACCCGGTTTGCGGACAGGGAACAGAATACGGTGATCATCGAGGTCTGCGGGTATAATGCGCGAAGCTATTATCTGATGCAGCAGGATTCCTTTTTGACGGCGGAATTGTCGGCGGACGGACGGGTGACGGCCTATACAGGCAGGGATTTTACAGCGCGTATCAACCCGGAGTATATTCGGAAAATACAGCGGTACAGCTTCCAGCGTCCCTTCGCAGAGTCCTACCGCATCCAAGCGGAGGATGCGTATCTCACCGATGCGACGCCGGGCAGAGAGCCTCTCTCCCCCATGGCGCAGCCCCGGTATTTGGAGCGGCATACGCCGTATCCGTTGTATGAAAGAACGGCGGCAAAGAGAATTTTCGGCGGCGAATTCTCCCTTTCGGAGCGCGAAAGCTATTGGCGCAACGGTGCATTTGACGCGCTGGTAGCAAAGCCCGAGCAGACCGCATATCTGTTTGCACATCCGGATCTGATGATCACCGAGGAATGCGAAAAGCTGCAGCTTTCCGTCCCGACCGTAAACGGAGTCAAAACGCTTTCGGACGGCACATACGGAATTTACGAGCTGCCGTACAATGCCACCGGAATGATCGAGATCCATATACGGGCGCAGCGCCCGCTCCGGCTGTACGTGATGTTCGATGAGATATTGAGCGACGGCAACCGGGTGGATTATTTGCGCGGGGGCTGCTGCAACGCGGCGATCTTCGATCTGCCGGCCGGCGAGAGGAGGTTGCGATTCTTCGAGGTCTATACCTGCAAATACATCCAGGCGGCGGTATGCGGCGGGGATGCGGACATGGAGCTTTCCATGATCGAGTATAAGCATCCTCCGCTGAAACACGTGCCCGCATTTGACGATCCCGCGATCCGCCGGATCGCGGATGCGGCTGTTGAAACGTTCCGTCAGGGCAGCGTGGATCTGTTTATGGACTGCCCGTCCCGTGAGCGGGCCGGCTGGCTTTGCGACAGCTTTTTCTCGGGACGGACCGAATACCTCCTTTGCGGCGAAACGTCGGTGGAACACGATTTTCTGGAGAATTTTCTTTGTGAAGAAACCTATGTGAATCTTCCGGACGGAATGCTGCCGATGTGCTACCCGGCGGATCATACACCCCATTCCTTTATCCCCAACTGGGCCATGTGGCTTTTCTTGGAGCTGCGCGAATACCTCGACCGTTCCGGGGACCGGGAACTGGTCGAACGCTTCCGGACAAAGGCGTTGGGGCTGCTGAAATATTTCCGCCGTTTTGAAAACAGCGACGGACTGCTGGAGGATCTCGAAAGCTGGGTTTTTGTGGAGTGGTCGCGGGCGAACGATCTGACCGACGGTGTCAATTACCCCTCCAATATGCTGTATTCCGCCATGCTTGGCGCGATCTCTGAGCTGTACCATATGCCGGAGCTGGCGGAAAAGGCCGAGAAAATTCGCCGCACCGTGTATCGCCAATCGTTTGACGGTACGTTTTTCCGAGACCATGCCCTGCGGGAAAACGGTGTCCTGAATGCTATGCCCGACAGAACAGAGGTTTGTCAATATTACGCTTTCTTTTTCGGAGTGGCAACGCCCGCGCATGACCGCGAGCTGTTTGAAACCCTGATCCGCAAATTCGGCCCCGGACGAAATCAGGCTACGGAATATCCCGAAATTGCTCCCGCCAATGCGTTTATCGGCAATTATCTTCGTCTGGAAATGTTAATGGAGGCAGGCCTGCGGGAAGAAGTCCTCAGCAATATCGTCGGATTTTTCGGCTATATGGCGCAGCGGACCGGAACGCTCTGGGAAAATACCGATCCCAGCGCCAGCTGCGATCATTGCTTTGCGTCGTATGTGATCTGTTGGCTCGAAAAAATAAAAAATACAATACAAGGTTGAGATTGTATGGAACTTATATTTACGGGAACCAGTGCCGCGGATTTTTCACCGCTGTTGAAAACGACCTACGCCCATACATTCGGGAAGGATGCCCGCCGCAGCTCCGGACTATTGTTGGATCGGCATATTCAGATTGATTGCGGGTATCATACGGTTGGATCGCTGGGAATTTTGGGTGTGCCGCTTTCCGATATCACCGACATTCTCATCACGCACACGCATCAAGATCACTTTCTGCCGGAAGAGATCGAAAAAATCGCCGCCGCCCCGCGCCACGAAAAATTGCGCGTTTGGATCCACGGCGCCGCGGCAAGCGCCTGTTCGCTCAAGCATTGCGAGGTCATCGGGCTTACCGCGCTGCGCTCCGTCAAGCTCGGCGCGTATGAGATCACCCCTCTGGACGCAAATCATACCGGCTGCCCGCTGCATTACTATATCGAGGACGGGCATAAACGCGTCTTTTACGGCTGCGACGGTGCGTGGCTTTTAACGGATACCTATTACTTTTTGAAAGACAAGCATCTGGATATGATGATCCTCGACGGCACGGTGGGAGATTATACCGGAGACTATCGTATGGCGGAACACAATAGCATTCCCATGATCCGCCTGATGTTGCCCTCGCTTCGGAATTTCGGGGTGATCGACGAGCACACACAGGTTTGGCTTTCCCATATTGCGCCCTCGCTCCATAAAAGCCATGCCGAAACCGAAGCATTTCTGCGGGCAGAAGGGTTGCACCTGGCGTATGACGGTTTGACGGTGAACATATGACGGTTTCCGCCCATTCGGCGAAAGACCTCGTTAATCGGCGGGACAGCAACCGGTTTGCTGTCCCGCCGGTGTTTTTTGACGGCTCGGGGATGGCGCCTCGGGAACTTTTCCCGCCGCTGTCAATGGCCGGCGATATGCCCCCGCCGCAGCGGCCGTCAGAGAGTTAACGGATATCAGCCCCCGAAGAGCACAGAGATGTGTTTATTCGGGGGCTATTTGTGTGTAAACGCTTTTTGAGGATGCCTTTACACGTACTTTGCCTTGATAAGTGAAAAGAAAAACGGTATAATAAAAAACCATCCGTAGATGGGGGAATGTGTACACAAAATAAATCAATTTACAGGAGGTACGAATCATGGCTAACTTCAGAAGAAAAAACACATTGTGTCTCTCTCTTTCCGTATTGATCCTGTCAATGATGATCACCGTGTCTGTTTTTCTGCTTTCTCCTACCGGAATGGATGCCAGAGCGCAAGAAATAGAAAAGAATTTTTCAAAAGTGGAATCAACGATAGACGATATTGATTTGTCCAATATCCGTGCGTCATCGGACACAAAAGTACTCTTAAATGAATCAAAAGAGTTGGCCGGTATTGGAATCGGGGGCATTCCCTTACTTATGGAAAAACTGGAAAGCGGCAACATGCGGGAGGGATACAAGGTAGCATTCTACATTGAGGGCCTTTATACCCTGTTGGCCATTGACCGTATGGACATTCTTCTGAACCCGGAATACTTTGATGAATCTTCCGCAATCCACCCCGAATATGCCGGCATCAAAAAACTCATGCAGGAATCCAAAACAGCCATACCGGCAATCATGGCTTCTCCGCAGCCGGTGGAAAATAAACTGGAGGCTCTGAGTAAATACGGCGTTTTAAGTGTTCCCTATATCAATGCGCAGATAAAAAACGGTGAAAACGGGTATGCCGCCTATTTTACGCACATCGGCCTGCAATATACCCCGGAGGAAAGAGTCGATCCGGCCGCCGGCAAGCGCGGCGTATTCGATGAACTGCCGGACGACAAAACAGACTTTACGTACGAAGAATGGAACACCGCCAATCGGTATGATCTGGAAATACTCAGCAGTTATATTGACCGCATTTAAGCAAAGGAAAAGCCGTACCATGAAAGCAGCCGGAATTGTCCGCCGCATTGACAATCCGGGGCCGCGTCGTCATTCCCAAGGGGATCCGACGCACCTTGCGTATCCGTGAGACGACCGACCGTCGATAACACGGACACCTCTCGAAAGGCTCCAAACAGCCGTGCAAGAACTCATCTCTCGGCTCGGAAAATAAAGGTTCTATGTCAATAGTTGGGGTAGAGATAGAACGCAAATAAACCGGGTCGTGTCGGAGCGAATCGGTCCGGCACGATTTTTATGTATGAC
>CAKUAQ010000025.1 GCA_934636435.1 uncultured Eubacteriales bacterium | reverse complement strand
TGCGGATCGCCGACCTGTCCGCCGACATGGAGCTGCTGCGGCAGGCACAGGCCGCCGCAGCCAACCGGCTGGCCGCCGACCCGGAGTTGACCGCCCCGGAGAACCGGGCGCTGGCCGGGGCGGTGGAGGCCCTGTTCGGTCAGGTGGGAGACGGCGGCCTCAATTGAGGTTTGACAATCCGACGCAGGCGGTATATAATGGGACTCAGGCTATCTTATGAGCTATTTTTGGAAAAGGATGTGAGCCTTTATGAAAATTTGTCCCGTATGTCAGGCGCAGCTGGCGGATGAGGCCGCGGTCTGCCCCCGGTGCGGCACGGTATGCGGTGCTGCCCAGCAGCCCCAGCCCCAACCGCAGCCCCAGCCGCAGCAACCCCAGCAGCCCGGCTATCAGCCCCCCTATCAGGCCCCGTATCAGCCGCCTGTGACCCCCTATGTGGATCCCTTCGACCATACGGCGGAATTCTCCGCCGAGGATATCCACGAGAACAAGGTCTATGCCATGCTGCCCTACCTGATGTCCCTGCTGGGCGTTCTGGTAGCGCTCATCGGCGCGAAGGATTCCGCCTATGTCCAGTTCCATGTGAAGCAGGCGCTGCGCATCCACGTGCTGTCGATCCTGCTGGCGGTGGTCATCGCCCTGCTGTTCTGGACGATCATCGTCGCCATCGCCGGAGCGGTATGTCTGGTCATTCTGGAGGTGCTGGCGATCATCGGCTTCTTCCAGGTCTGCGGCAATAAGGCCAAGGAGCTGTCCATCCTCCGGGGAATGAACTTCCTCAAATAAAGCATCCGTGCCATACATCCGGCGCGGGGCGGTCCGAACGACTGCCCCGCGCCTTTCCTTTCGCCGCCGCGCAGATCCGCCGCAAACGCGGTCTGCTCCCAGAAGTCATCCGCCCCCAACGGGACTGTCCCAAAGCGGTATCCGGCGAACCGTTTCTGTGGAAAAAACGCGGCAAAATGCCCTTGAAACCGCCGATTTTCTCCGGTTTCGGCCGGATTTCGACGGGCGTTCGTTAATTTTTTGTCGATTCCGTCGAGAGTTCTCCCCGGTTTTACATATTTTGCACAAATTTGCGGACAAATCCAAAAATAGGGTGGCATACTTTAAGAATATATGGTATACTGAACCCACGTATTGCCCGGAATGGCATACCCTATTGCCCGGAATGGCATACCGTGTCATCGGCGGGACGGGTGTATCCGGCACAATACCCATCCAGATCAAGGAGGAAAAAGGTCAATGCAAAAGAAAATCAGCTCAATTCCCTTTTCCGGCACGGCGGAGCAGGAGGCACAGCTGCGGCAGGTCATCGAGACCCACAAGCAGGATCCCAGCCTGTTGATGGCCGTCATGCAGGAAGCGCAGAGCATCTATGGGTATCTGCCCATCGAGGTGCAGCAGATGATCGCCGACGGCATGGGCGTGCCGCTGGAGAAGGTGTACGGCGTGGCCACATTCTACGCCCAGTTCGCCCTGTCTCCCAAGGGGAAATATCACATCTCCGTGTGCCTGGGCACCGCCTGCTACGTGAAGGGCTCCGGCGACGTGATGGACAAGATCGCGGAGAAGCTGGGCATCGGCGCGGAGGAATGCACCCCCGACGGCAAATTCTCGCTGACCGCCTGCCGCTGCATCGGCGCCTGCGGTCTGGCCCCGGTGCTGACCGTCAACGAGGATGTATACGGCCGTCTGACCGCAGACGACGTGGACGGCATTCTGGAAAAATATCTGTGATCGCCGCAGTCTCCGACGGCCCTGAGCCGTCGGGCTGCCATCGAAAGGAGCGCGCCTTATGAAGATCGGCACCATACGGGAGCTGCTGCACGCCGACGTGCTGGTGGGGGAGGAGCGCATGGGCGACCATGTGTATTCCGCCTGCGGCAGCGACATGATGAGCGACGTGCTGGCCTATGTCAAGGATCAGGCGGTGCTGCTCACCGGTCTGGTGAACGCCCAGGTAATCCGCACGGCGGAGATGATGGACATGATCTGCATCGTGTTCGTCCGGGATAAGCGCCCCACACCGGAAATGATCGAGCTGGCCCGGGACAGCGGTCTGGTGCTGATGGCAACGGACAAACGGCTGTACGAGGCCTGCGGCATCCTGTATGCCAACGGGTTGGTGGGCAACAAGGCCCGGCGGGTGCAGCCATGAGCGGGGCGCTGACATTCCACTTCGATGTGGACGGGGAGAATTTCACCTCGGCAGGGCAGGCGTCGGTGCAGATGAAGAAGAATCTGCGGCAGCTGGGTCTGCCGCCGGAGATCATCCGCCGGGTGTCCATCGCCATGTACGAGGGGGAGATCAACATGGTCATCCACGCCGGCGGCGGCCATGCGGCCGTGCGGGTGGACGAGGATGCCATCGAGATCGTGCTGGAGGATCACGGCCCCGGCATCGCCGACATCGAGCAGGCGATGCAGGCAGGATTCTCCACGGCACCGGACGCCGTCCGGTCGCTGGGCTTCGGGGCGGGCATGGGCTTGCCCAATATGAAACGCTATACCGACGCTATGGACATTCAGTCTCAGGTAGGGATAGGCACCTGCATCACCATGCGGGTGGATCTGACCGCCTGACGGACCATTCCGCACAGGAGGTTGGCGATGAATACATACGAGCATTCGGTGTTTCTGGAAGCATCCCGCTGCACCGGCTGCACCACTTGCCTGCGGCACTGTCCCACCGAAGCCATCCGCGTTCGGGAGGGGCGGGCGGTGATCAACGAGCAGCGCTGCATCGACTGCGGCGAGTGCATCCGCACCTGCCCCCAAAAGGCGAAAAAGGCGGTGAGCAGCCGTCTGGAGGACATGGAGCGCTTTCGCTGGAAGATCGCTCTTCCCGCGCCGGCGCTGTACGGGCAATTCGACCATCTGGAGGATGTGGACTACATTCTCACCGGTCTGAAGCGGCTGGGTTTTGATCAGGTCTATGAGGTGTCCCGGGCGGCGGAGCTGGTCTCGGCCTATACCCGACTGTATCTGAATACCGAGGGCATCAAGCGCCCGGTGATCAGCTCGGCATGTCCGGTGGTGGTGCGGCTCATATCGCTGCGGTTCCCGTCTCTGCGGGAGAATGTGATGAATATGCTGCCGCCCATGGAGATCGCCGCCATGCTGGCGCGGGAGCAGGCGCAGAGTGCCCATCCGGAGCTGCGGGCGGAGGATATCGGGGTGTGCTTCATCTCCCCCTGCCCCGCCAAGACCAGCTATGTGAAAAACGGCTTCGGCGATTACCGCAGCCGGGTGGACGTGGTGGTGCCCATCAGCGATGTGTATTTCCAGCTGATCAACGCCATCAAGCAGACGGACGAGCCGGAGAGCCTGTCCGCCTCCGGCATGATCGGTATCGGCTGGGCCTCCACCGGGGGTGAGGCGACGGCGCTGTTCAACGACGCCTATCTGGCGGCGGACGGCATCGAAAACGTCATCCGGGTGCTGGATCAGATGGAGACCGGCAATATGCCGCCGCTGGAATTCGCCGAGCTGAACGCCTGCACCGGCGGGTGCGTGGGCGGGGTGCTGACCATGGAGAACCCCTATGTAGCCAAGGCGCGGCTTCAGACCCTGCGCCGGTATCTGCCGGTGAGCCGGAATTTCCCCGCGCCGGGAGAGCAATACATCCCGGAGAGCTATTTCTTTGACGAGCTGCCGGAATATTCCACCTCCACCCAGCTGGCCGGCACCATGGCGCAGTCCATGCGGATGCTGGCGGATATCCAGTCCCTGCGAGGGCGGCTGCCCGGACTGGACTGCGGCGCCTGCGGGGCGCCCACCTGCCGGGCCTTCGCGGAGGACGTGGTGCGGGGGCAGGCGGAGATATCCGCCTGTGTGCCGTCGCTGCGGGAGGAGCTTTTACGCAGTCGGACGGAAAAAGGAGGTGCCCCATGACGGTACGGGAGCTGGCGGAAGCCGCCGGCTGGACGGCGGCGGCGCTGCCGGACGGCGAGCGGGCCGTGACCGGCGGCTATATGGGCGACCTGCTCAGCTGGGTGATGGGGCGCGCCCACAGCGGCGATGCCTGGATCACCATTATGTCCAACCAAAACATCGTGGCGGTGGCCATGCTGGCGGACGTGTCCTGCGTCATTCTGGCGGAGGGCGTGGAGCCGGACGAGGGGGTGGCGGCGCTGGCGGCGCAGAAGGGGATCAACCTGCTGCAAAGCCCGCTGAGCGCCTTTGAGACCGCCCTGCGGCTGCAGGGATGTCTGTGAGCCGCCGCTACTATTACGATCTGCACATCCATTCCTGCCTGTCCCCCTGCGGGGACGCGGAATCCACCCCCGGCAACATCGCCGGGATGGGGGCGCTGGCAGGGCTGCAGATCATGGCGCTGACCGATCATAACACCTGCCGCAACTGCCCCGCGTTTTTTGCGCTGGCGCCCCGCTACGGGATCCTGCCGGTGGCGGGGATGGAGCTGACCACGGCGGAGGATATCCACATGGTGTGCCTGTTCGCCACCCTGGAGGGGGCGTTGGCATTCGACCGGCTGGCGGACGCCCGCCGGGTGCGGATCCCCAATCGTCCGGATATTTTCGGTGAGCAGCTGCTGGTGGACGAGGAGGATCGGGTGATCGGCTGTGAGCCGGACCTGCTCACCAACGCCGCCGCCATTTCGCTGGAGGAGGTGCCCGGTTTGGCACAGAGCTGCGGCGGGATATGCTATCCCGCCCACATCGACCGCCCCGCAAACGGGATACTGGCGGTGCTGGGCTGTCTGCCCGAGGCGCCGGCGTTCCCCTGCGTGGAGCTGGCGGACGGAGCCAACGAGCCGGATTACCGGCAGCGGTATCTGACCCCGGCGACCCGGGTGGTGGTGAGCAGCGACGCCCATTATCTGTGGCACATCCGGGATAAGGAACACTATATCGAGCTGCCCGACGGGGCAGCGGACGACGACGCAGTGCGGCGGCAGCTGATCGCCGCTTTGCGGGGAGATGGACAGCGATGAAGGAGCTGGCACTCAACATTCTGGATATCGTCGAAAACTCCGTGCGGGCGGGAGCGACCCTCACCGAGATCGTTCTGACGGATACCGCCGACACCCGCACCCTGACCATCACCGACGACGGCTGCGGTATGGATGCGGCGACGGTGGCGCGGGTCACCGATCCGTTCTGCACCTCCCGCACCACCCGCAAGGTGGGCATGGGGCTGCCGCTGCTCAAGCTGGAGGCAGAGCAGACCGGCGGAGGGCTGACGGTGACCTCCCGGGCGGCGGCGGACTACCCCGACCGCCACGGTACGGTGGTGGAGGCGGTGTTTCACCTCCGCCACATCGACTGCCTGCCTCTGGGGGATGTGGCGGAAACGCTCGTGACCCTCATTCAGGGGCACCCGGACACGGATTTCCGGCTGGAGCACCGTCGGTTCGGGCGACCGCCGGTGATGCTGGACACCCGGGAGCTGCGGGCGGTGCTGGAGACGGTCCCTCTCAACAGCTACGAGGTATTACAGTGGATTCGGGATCATCTGCAGGAGCAATACGCCGGATGATCGTGGGATACAAATTCAGAAATCATTAGAAAGGAAGAACCCTTATGAAATCGTTAGCAGAACTCCAGGCAATCAAGGAAAGAATGCAAAGTAAGGTCGCTCTGCGGGAGGGCAGCGGCGAAAAGCGGGTCGTGGTGGGCATGGCCACCTGCGGCATCGCCGCCGGCGCCCGTCCGGTGCTGAACGCCTTTGTGGAGCAGGTGGAGGCGGCGGGCCTGTCCGGCAGCATCACCGTGACCCAGACCGGCTGCATCGGCATCTGCCAGTTCGAGCCGGTGGTGGAGGTCTTTGAGGCGGGCAAGGATAAGGTCACCTATGTGAAAATGACCGCTGACAAGGTCGCCAAGGTGGTCGAGGAGCATCTCAAGGGCGGCAAGCCGGTGGCGGAATACACCATCGGGGCGCAGCAGGCATAACAGCAAAGGAGGATAACAACTATGATTCGTGCACACGTTCTGATCTGCGGAGGTACCGGCTGTACCTCATCAGGCAGCAAAGCCATTCAGCAGGCCTTTGCCGACCATCTGGCGGAATGCGGTCTGGAGGATGAAGTGAAGATCGTGCAGACCGGCTGCTTCGGTCTGTGCGCTCTGGGCCCGGTGGTCATCGTCCATCCGGACGGCACCTTTTACAGCCGGGTAACGGCGGAGGATGTGGCGGAGATCGTCGAGGAGCATCTGCTGAAGGGCCGTATCGTGGAGCGGCTGGTGTATAACGACACCGGCTCCGACGAGCCGGTGGAGGGCAATGTGGCGCTGGGCGACACCGCCTTCTACAAGACCCAGAACCGGGTGGTGCTGCGCAACTGCGGCGTCATCAACCCGGAGAACATCGACGAATACATCGCCATGGACGGCTACGCCGCTCTGGGCAAGGTGCTGACCGAGATGACCCCCGAGGACGTCATCAAGACCATCACCGATTCCGGCCTGCGGGGCCGCGGCGGCGGCGGCTTCCCCACCGGCCGCAAGTGGGCCCTGTGCGCCCCCAACAAGGCGCCCCAGAAATACGTCGTCTGCAACGCCGACGAGGGCGACCCGGGCGCATTCATGGACCGCTCGGTGCTGGAGGGCGACCCCCACAGCGTGATCGAGGCTATGACCATCGCCGGCTATGCCATCGGTGCCACCGAGGGCTATGTGTATGTCCGGGCAGAGTATCCCATCGCCGTGGCCCGGCTGCAAATTGCCATTGATCAGGCCCGGGAATACGGCCTGCTGGGCAAGGATATCTTCGGCTCCGGCTTTGATTTCGACCTGCATATCCGTCTGGGCGCCGGCGCTTTCGTGTGCGGCGAGGAGACGGCGCTGATGACCTCCATCGAGGGCAACCGGGGCGAGCCCCGCCCCCGTCCGCCCTATCCGGCGGTAAAGGGTCTGTTCGGCTGCCCCACGGTGGAGAACAACGTGGAGACCTTCGCCAATGTGCCCCAGATTATTCTGCGGGGTGCGGACTGGTTCGCCTCCATGGGCACCGAGAAATCCAAGGGAACCAAGGTGTTCGCCCTGGGCGGCAAGATCAAGCACACCGGTCTGGTGGAGATCCCCATGGGCACCACCCTGCGGGAGATCATCGAGGATATCGGCGGCGGCATCCCCAACGGCAAGAAGTTCAAGGCCGCCCAGACCGGCGGCCCCTCCGGCGGCTGTATCCCCGCATCCCTCATCGACACCCCGGTGGACTACGATAACCTCACCGCCATCGGCTGCATGATGGGCTCCGGCGGTCTGATCGTCATGGACGAGGACACCTGCATGGTGGACATGGCGAAATTCTTCCTGGAATTCACCGTGGACGAATCCTGCGGCAAGTGCACCCCCTGCCGGGTGGGCACCAAGCGCCTGCTGGAGAAGCTCAACAAGATCACCGACGGCAAGGGCACGCTGGAGGACATCGACGAGCTGGAGCAGCTGTGCTATTACATTAAGCAGAACTCCCTGTGCGGACTGGGACAGACGGCGCCCAACCCGGTGCTGGCCACCCTCAAGTTCTTCCGGGATGAGTATGTGGCGCACGTGGTGGACAAGAAATGCCCCGCCGGCGTGTGTAAAAATCTGCTGACCTTCACCATCGACAAGGACAAGTGCATCGGCTGCGGTATGTGCGCCCGGAATTGCCCGGCGGATACTATCCATAAGACCGATTACGTAGCCCCCGGCCACAAGCTGCCCAGCTACGCAATCGAGCCGTCCAAGTGCGTCAAGTGCGGCGCCTGCATGGCGAACTGTAAGTTCAAGGCCATCAGCAAGCAGTAAGAAAGGAGTGTGGACAGATTATGGATATGGTAAATGTAAAGATCAACGGCATTGCGGTCAGCGTGCCTAAGGGCTCGACCATTCTGGAGGCAGCCCGCTATGCCGGTGTGGAGATCCCCACTCTGTGCTTTCTGAAAGAGATCAATGAGATCGGTGCCTGCCGCATCTGCGTAGTGGAGGCCAGCGAGGGGGGACGTCCCGCCCGTCTGGTGACCGCCTGCGTCTATCCGGTCAGCGAGGGCATGGAGGTGACCGCCAACTCCAAAAAGGTGCAGGATTGCCGCCGCACCACGCTGGAGCTGATCCTCTCCACCCACGAGAAGAAGTGCCTCTCCTGCGTGCGCTCCACCAACTGCGAGCTGCAGAAGATGTGCCGGGACTACGGCGTGGAGGACAGCGGTCGGTATGACGGCTTCCGCCCCCACTATGAGCTGGACACCTCCGCCCCCCATCTGGTGCGGGATAACAACAAGTGCATCCTCTGCCGCCGTTGTGTGGCAGCCTGCAAGCAGCAGTTCGTGTCGGTCATCGGCGCCAACGACCGGGGCATCGACACCCACATTGCCTGCGCCTTTGAAAAGCCGCTGGACGAGACTCCCTGCGTCTCCTGCGGTCAGTGCATCACTCATTGTCCCACCGGCGCTCTGCAGGAGCGGGACGACACCGCCAAGGTGTGGGACGCTCTGAACGATCCGGAGAAGATCGTCATCGTGCAGACCGCTCCCGCGGTGCGGGCGGCGCTGGGCGAGGAATTCGGCCTGCCCATCGGCACCAACGTGGAGGGCAAAATGACGGCGGCGCTGCGGCGTCTGGGCTTTGATCAGGTATTCGACACCGACTGCGCGGCGGACTTCACCATCGTGGAGGAAGCCAACGAGCTGGTGGAGCGGATCAAGACCGGCGGCACTCTGCCCATGATCACCTCCTGCTCCCCCGGCTGGGTCAAGTTCTGCGAGCTGTACTATCCCGATCAGCTCGATCACCTGTCCTCCTGCAAGTCCCCCCAGAATATGATGGGCGGGCTCATCAAGACCTACTATGCCGAAAAGAACGGCATCGACCCGGAAAAGATCGTGTCCGTATCCGTGATGCCCTGCACCGCCAAAAAGTTCGAGGTGGGACGCGAGGAGCTGACCGAGAACGGTCTGCCGGATGTGGATATTTCCATCACCACCCGGGAGCTGGCACGGATGATCGACCGGGCGGGCATCAAATTCACCGCTCTGGCGGATGAGAAGTTTGACGAGCTGCTGGGCGAGAGCACCGGCGCGGCGGTCATCTTCGGCGCTACCGGCGGCGTGATGGAGGCGGCGCTGCGCACCGCCAACGATTGGCTCACCGGTCAGTCCAACGAGGCGGTGGAGTTCCAGGAGGTGCGGGGCACCAATGGGCTGAAGGAGGCCACCTACACCATCGCCGGACAGGAGATTAAGGTGGCAGTGGCCAGCGGCATCGCCAACGCCAACTATGTGATGTCCCGGATCCAGGACGGCACCGCCCCCTGGACATTCGTGGAGATTATGTGCTGCCCCGGCGGCTGCGTCACCGGCGGCGGCCAGCCCATCCAGCCCGCCAGTGTGCTGAACACCATGGATCTCAAGGCCATGCGTGCCAAGGCGCTGTACGATCAGGATGCGGCCATGCCGCTGCGCAAGTCCCATGAGAACCCCACCGTTAAGACGGTGTATGCGGACTATCTGGGTGAATTCGGCAGCCACAAGGCTCACGAGATCCTGCACACCCACTACGTGGCACGGAAGAAATTCCGCTGATCGCGTCGGTAAATACCTCGAAAAGGTAAAGCTCCCCTGCTTTCAAGCAACGAAAGCAGGGGAGCTTTTGCCATTGGAGAAATCATCAACGAATATAAACCGGCAAAACGGAGATTTTTAACTCCGCTTTCCCGGCTTTTTCAGGTTCATGGCCGTAAATTTAAGCCTGCCCCATCGCGTGACGGCGGCCAAGCCTCCGTGGTGTGTATAACGCGCATAGCGGGTTTTTCCTGCGCATCCGCCAAGATCCGCTCACCGCTTTCTTAGCAATCCACGGGGTCTCCATGGTTACGAACCGAACCTCGAATATGCCTGTTGCCGTGTCGTGTACTTTGTCCCGCGCCACGCCGTCCATGAAAATCGTGCGCGGATCCGCTATTGCGCTTTGTTGAGAATGTGCCCGAAAATCCCACCGCTCAGCTCGTCCGGAAAGCGCTTGCAGAAGGCATGGCTCACCGTTGCCAAGTGCGAAATCTCAGCCAGCAGGCCATACCCCCAAAACCGGTGGTATGGATTCCCCGATGGGTTTGCCGCAGAGACGGAATGCCGAACGGGTGCTGAAGGAGCACCATCCGGATTAGCACGATCGGATCGGTCCCCGGCCGGCCGCTGTTATGGCGGTAATACGGCGACAGCCGTTCATACAGCCATTGTAGTCCATGACCTTTTCGATCTTACGCAGCAGAGGATCCTTCGGCACCCGTGCCGACGGATCCGTCGTTACCATTTCTGCCCGACTGTCTTTCCTCCATTGCTCCACGTATAACGCCCCCGTTTCCTTTATTATACCGGAAACGAGGGCGTTTGGGCGGTTCTTTGACAGGCTGAGACACCGCTTCGGCGGTGTCTTTTTTTATTCTCTCCCCGAAGCCAAACGGCAGACTCCGTGCATATCGCCGCCCGACCGGTCATATAGTAGTAGAAGAAACGCCGGGTTTGTCCATTTGAACGGGGAGGTGCGCACTATGCAAACAGGGTGGCATACGGCGGGCAGCGATACCACCGGGTGGCCGACGGAAGCCGACGGCGGCAGCGGCGGAAAAGCGTCGGAGACGCGGCCGCATCGGAGCAAGCCACGCCGGGTCCGTCCGCCGCATCCCGGGGCGGAACGGCGGGGCTGGCTGCTGCGGTGCACCGGAGGGGTGCTGGCGGCGATATTGGCGGCGGCGGTGCTGCGCACACCCCAATCCCGGCAGGCGGTGGCGCTGGTGGCCGCCGGGCTGCGGCAGCCGGAGAACGCCGCCCGACTGCTGGCCGAGCGACTGGAGCAGCCGCTGCACACGGCGCTCCCTGCAGCGGCAGAACCGGCGCAGCAAGGAGGCGAACCGCTGACGGAGGAAACGGCCACCGCGCCCTCGGAAAGCAGCGCTGCGCCGGAATCGGCGGTTTCCGCTCCGCCGGAGGACGGCAGCGGCGGCAAGATCGAAGAACGGAAGCTGTCGGCGGGAGACACGCTACTTCATGGCATTGGGGTGAAAAACCGCAGCGGGGCGGCGGTGGATATCGCCACGGCACTGTCCGATCCGCTGCCCCGGAAATGGCAAAAAACCACCGATCCGCAGGTGCTGATTGTCCATACCCATACCACCGAGGGATATATGCGCTACGATGCCGGCTACTATAACGCCGGGGACAGAGAGCGCACCGCCGACGGCAGCCGCACGGTCTGCGCTGTGGGAGATGCGGTGATGAAAACGCTGGCCGCCGGGGGCATCACCGCCATCCACGACACCACCGTGCACGATTCCCCCCAATACAGCGGCGCCTATACCCGCTCCGCCGCCACCGTGGAAAAAAATCTGCAACAGTATCCGTCCATACAGATCGTGCTGGATCTGCACCGAGACGCCATCACCGACGGCAGCACCCTCGTTAAACCCACCGTCACGGTGAACGGGCGGAAGGCGGCACAGATGATGCTGATCGCCGGCGTGGTCAGCACCAAGGCGCTGCCCAATCCCAATTGCCGCCAGAATCTGGCGCTGGCGGCGCAGTGGCAGCGGGCACTGACGGCGGTCGATCCGGACCTGATGCGGCCGCTATCCACCGTCGCCAGCCGATACAACCAGAATCTTTGCCCCGGCTACCTGCTGGTGGAGGTGGGCGCGGAGGGCAACACCGTGGCAGAGGCCGCCTATTCCGGCGAGCTGCTGGCGAAAACGCTGCTGGAGCTGCTGCAATAAGCCAAGCTGATCCGGCTGTGACCTTTCCCGAAATGTGGGATATTCCCCCGCTTTAGCGGCCCCATCATGGTCATTTCCGGCAGGTGTACGGGCGCTGTGCGCGCAAGCCCGCGTGCCCCTCGTCCGGTGACGGTGGCCATACGGCGGCCACGCTCCGTTTTCCACCCTCCCACCTTCCCACACCCGACGAAAATTTTCGGAAAGCCGCGGACCTTCCCGGCAAAAGCCGGCCGAAGAATCCCGTCGTATCGTGAGCACCGGGCAGCAGGTCCACTGTGCGCCATTCGGCCGATAACCCGATCGCTGCCCGATCGTTTTTGCCCAAGCGTCGCGCCCGACGGGTATTCTGTGCATCGGCGCGCATACTAATGCCGTGAGGGGGTGCGGCCATGCGTCGCTGGATCGGATCGTTTTCCGTGGGATTCTGCCTGACGCTGTGTGTGCTGGGGCTGGCAGGCGGCTGTCTGTGGATCGAACACAATATGCAGAAAACCATCGACGGCCAGGCGGAGCCGGCCATCGCCTACACCCTGGAGGACGGGTGTCTGCGGCTATACCGCATCGACGACGGCGAAACGCTGACGCTGCCCGCCGCCCTGCGGGAGCGGCTCACGCCGCTGCTGTCCGCGCCGTTGCAGGGCATAGGCTGGCTGCTGCGACAGGAAAGCATCGGTCTGGAGCGGGCGCTGGACTGGGTGGAAGGACTGCTGGCGGGGGATACCGCCATGGGCAGCCGCCGCGCGGTGTGATCGAAAAACAAAGAAGAGCGCCGTCCGGGGATATTTCCCCGGACGGCGCTCCATCATTTTACCGCGAGGTCGCCGGATAATAGCGGTCTACCCGCTCACCAGCGCCACATTATCCGCCCCCAGCACCCGCTTCAGCTCCGCGATCAGCACCGGCGGCGGGTTCACCCACCAGTCGGAGGGAGTGCGCACCAGCTTGCCGGTATCCGCAAACCGCAGATACACCGGCAGCGGCCCCTCGAACACCCGTAGCAGCCGCTGGATATGTCGATAGACCTCTCCGTGGTCGGAGGGCAGCCGCAGATACAGTCCCGGATGGGCGGCGGACCGGGCAGCCGGCGGCGGAGCGGCGGGAGCGCCCTGTCCGGACGGAGCGGCCGCCTTAGGCGGCTCGTCCGGGATCGGCTCCACCCGCTCGCACAGCAGCTTCGGCTCCCGCTCCTCCTGCACATCCAGACGTCCCCGAATGAGCACGGCCTGCCCGGTTTGCAGCAGCCCCTCATACTGCGCCAGCTGCTTGGGGAACACGGTGGCCTCAATGGAACCGTACAGATCCTCCAGCTGCACCAGCGCCATCCGGGCGCCCGCCCGGGTCATCTGGATGCGCACCGCCCCCACGAGACACAGCAGCTGCACCGTTGTGCCGTCCCGGTAAGAGGAGGTGTCCTCTTCTTCCAGAGCGGTCAGCACCCGGTTGAGCCTGTCCAGCTTCATAGCCTTGTAGTATGCCGCATAGGGAGAGAGAGGATGGCCGGATAGATACATCCCCGTGGCCTCTTTTTCCATCCGCAGCCGCTCTCCGAAAGGCAGCTCCGGCAGGTCGGGGATCGCCACCGGAGTTTCACCGGCTGCCTCGGCCGCATCAAAAAAGCCCACCTGCCCCTCCAGCAGCGTGCGCCCCTGTCCCTCCAGCTGCTCGAATACCAGCGGCACCATCTGGATCATCTGGCGGCGGTTCAGCCCCAGTCCGTCCAGCGCGCCGCAATGAATCAGGCTGTCCGCGCCGAGACGGTTGAACTCCCGCTGCCCGCACAGCCGTTTGCAGAAGCTGTAAAAGCCCGTATAGGGGCCGCCCCGCTCCCGCTCCCGGGTCAGTGCATCCACAAAGCCCCGGCCGATATTCTTCACCGCCAGCAGGCCGAACCGGATGTGGTCTCCGGATACCCGGAAATCGGCGCCGCTCTCGTTGACCGAGGGAGGCAGCACCCGGATTCCCATGCGCTCGCTCTCCCGGATATAGGTGATGACCTTGCTGCTGCCGAACACGCTGGTCAGCAGCGCCGCCATATACTCCTTCGGATACAGACACTTGAGATAGGCCGTCTGATAGGCTACCAGCGCATAAGCGGCGGCGTGGGATTTATTGAAAGCATAGGAAGCGAAGGACACCATCTCGTCGAACACGGCGTTGGCCACCGGCTCCGGCACCCCCCGGCGCACGCAGCCCTCCACCTCCACCGTGCCGTCTGCCGCGGTGATGCCGTGGACGAACGCCTCCCGCTCCCGTTCCAGCTCGTCGGTGTGCTTTTTCGCCACCGCCCGGCGCACCAGATCCGCCCGCCCCAGAGAATACCCTGCCAGCGCCCGGAATACCTGCATCACCTGCTCCTGATAGACAATGCAGCCATAGGTGACCTCCAGAATCGGTTTCAGCAGCGGGTGCGCATACCGCACCCGCTCCGGGTGGCGGCTGTTCTCAATATACCGGGGGATGGAGTCCATAGGACCCGGCCGATACAGTGAGATGACCGCGATCAGATCCTCGAACCGGGTGGGCCGCAGCTGCATCAGCACTCGCTTCAGCCCGCCGGACTCCATCTGGAACACCCCGTCGCTCTGCCCGGCGGACAGCATCCGATACACCGCCGCCTCATCCAGCGGAATCGAGCGGATGTCAAAATCAGGCGTATGAGCCCGGATCATCCGCTGGGCGTCGTCGATGACCGTCAGGTTCCGCAGTCCCAGAAAGTCCATTTTCAGGATGCCCAGCTGCTCCAAATTGTCCTTATGATACTGGGTCGCCACCGCGTCGTGGTTAAGGCACAGAGGCACATAGTCGCTCACCGGGCGGGGGGCGATCACCACCCCGGCGGCGTGGGTGGAGGCGTTGCGGGGCATCCCCTCCACCTTTTGCGCCAGCTCGATGAGCTGCTGCACCTGCGGGTCGCCCTCCGCCAGCTCCCGCAGCTTGGGGTTGGTGGCCAGCGCCTTTTCCAGCGTCATATCCAGCGCCCGGGGGATCTGCTTGGCCACCCGGTCGCCGGTGGCGTAGGGCAGCCCCATCGCCCGCGCCACATCCCGCACCGCCGCCCGGGCCGCCAGCGTCCCGAAGGTGACGATCTGCGCCACCCGGTCGGCGCCGTATTTGCCGATCACATAGTCAATGACCTCCTGTCGACGCTCGGTGCAGAAGTCCACATCAAAATCCGGCATACTCACCCGCTCCGGATTGAGAAACCGCTCAAACAGCAGATCATACCGCAGGGGGTCGATCATGGTGATGCCCAGACAATAGGCGCACAGGCTGCCGGCGCCGCTGCCCCGCCCGGGGCCCACCGGAATGCCGTGGGCTTTGGCATAGTTCACATAATCCGCCACGATGAGATAATAATCCGCATACCCCATCTGCCGGATGACCGCCAGCTCATAGTCCAGCCGGTCGGTGACGGCAGGCGCGGGCGTGTCGCCGTATAGCCGGACCATGCCCTCCCGGCACAGCCGGGCAAGGTAGGCATCGCTGTCCCCGCCGGGGGCATCGAAGGCGGGCAGCTTCAGCTGGCCGAAGGTCAGCTCCACCCGGCAGCGGTCGGCGATGCGCACGGTATTGGCCACCGCCTCCGGCAGAGCGGGGAACAGCGCCGCCATTTCCGCACCGGATTTGAGATAGAACTCCTCGGTTTCAAAATTCAGCGGGCTGGGCTCCTGCAGGGTGGTGGCGGTCTGGATGCAGCACAGCACCCGCTGCATGAGGGCATCCTCCCGGGTCAGGTAATGGGCATCGTTGGTGCAGACCAGCGGCAGGCCGGTGTCCTTCGCCAGCCGCAGCAGCCCGGCGTTGACGGTTTTCTGATCCGCCAGCCCGTGATCCTGCAGCTCCAGATAAAAATGCTCCGTACCAAACAGAGCCCCGTACCAGTCCGCCGCGCGGCGGGCTGCGGCATAGTCCCCCGCCAGCAGCGCCTGGGGGATCTCCCCCGCCAGACAGGCGGACAGGGCAATCAGCCCCTCGTGGTATTGCTCCAGCAGCTCCCGGTCGATGCGGGGGCGGATATAAAAGCCCTCCGTCCAGGCAGCGGACACCAGCTTGACAAGATTCCGATAGCCGGTGTTGTTCTCACACAGCAGCACCAGATGGTAGTATTGGCTGTCCTGCCCGTGCACCTTATCATGGCGGGAGCGCGCCGCCACATACACCTCACAGCCGAGAATGGGGCGGATGCCCTGCTTCAGGCACTCGGTATAAAAATCCACGACGCCATACATAACGCCGTGGTCGGTGATGGCAACCGCCGTCTGTCCCAGTTCTCTGGCGCGGCACACCAGAGCCGGCAGGCGACAGGCGCCGTCCAGCAAGCTATATTCGCTGTGCACATGGAGGTGAACGAAATCCGGCGTATCCGGCATAGACACAGCCCCCTTCCGACGGTCATTCGGCGGCTTGCGCCAGCTTCAGCAGCTTTTGCATCCGGTGGTTGACGCCGCTGCGGGTCAGGGGCGGCTCCAGCGCCTCCCCCAGCTCCCGCAGAGACAGCTCCGGATTCTCCAGCCGCAGCCGCGCCAGCGCCTGCAGCTCCGGCGGGAGATTTTCCAGTCCGCCGGAACGCTCCAGCCGCCGGAGCGCCTCCGTCTGCACCGCGGCCGCCGCCACCGTCTTGTCGATATTGGCGCTGTCGCAGTTGAGCCGACGATTCGTCTCGTTGCGGATGCTCTTCACCATTTTCACATTCATCATTTCCAGCGAGCCCCGGCAGGCGCCCAGATAGGTCAGGCAATCCTCGATGCGGCTGCTCTCTTTGAGATACACCACATAGCTGCCCGCCCGGCTGACGGCCTTGGCGGGGAAACCCACCTCCCGCAGCAGTGCCACCAGATCCCGGCTGAAATTATAGTGGGGCACACACCATTCCAGATGGTAGTCCCGGGCGGGATCGGTGACCGCCCCACAGGCCAGAAACGCCCCCCGCAGATAAGCGCGGGCACACTCGTCGCAGTCCAGGTTCGCCCGGTTGAGCCGCAGAGATACGGCGGTATGCCCATGGCCGAACCGCTCCAGGATCCTCTGCCGCTCTGCGGCATCGGGGAATGAACGGGTATACAGCCGGGTGCGTCGCCGCGTCTCCCCGGCGAGGGGAGCGCCCACCTGACAGACCCGGGGGATCAGATAGCCGTACAGCGCCGCCACCTCCGTCAATTCGGTTTGCATGGAGATCTCCCCGGCGGAAAAGGCATGGCCGCATTCCAGCAGCCCATAGGCCATCGCCCCCCGGCAGCAGATCTTGTCCGGCACCTGCGCGCTCAGTTCTTTTTTCACATCGGCGGAAAAGGACATGGCGTGTTCCTCAGACTTTCTCGATATCCCGGTGATTCACCAGCACCCGGTGTCCGGCGGAGCGAATATGCTCCGCCAGCGCGTTGGCCACCGTCACCGAGCGGTGCTTGCCGCCGGTGCAGCCGACGGCCACCACCAGCTGGGATTTGCCCTCCTGTATATACAGAGGGATGAGGTGATCCAGCAAAGCATAGAGATTACGTAAAAATATCCGGATATCCTCCGACCCCAGCACAAAATCCTGCACCGGCTTGTCCATGCCGGTCTGATGCTTCAACTCCGGCACATAAAAGGGATTGGGAAAACAGCGCACATCCAGCATCAGATCCGCTTCCGTCGGGAAGCCGTATTTGAATCCGAAGGACATACACTGAATGGTCATGGATTCCGTCTGTTCCCCCAGAAAGATGGAGGTGATCTGCGCCTTCAGCTGGCTGGTGCTGAGCAGGGTGGTGTCCAGCCGGAAATCGGCTTTTTCCAGCACCGGCGCCAGCAGAGCCCGCTCCCGCTTCAGCGTTCCGGCCGTGCTCTCCCCCTCCACCGCCAGCGGATGACGGCGGCGGGTCTCCTTGAACCGGCGGCACAGCACCTCGTCGCTGCAATCCAGAAACAGCACCCGGTAGCCCTGTCCGGCTTTGTTCAGAGTGAACAGGCTGTGCTTCAGATCGCAGAACATCTCCCCGCCCCGCACATCCATCACCAGCGCCACCCGGCGGATGGCCCCGCCGCTCTGGCTGCACAGCTCCACGAACTTCATGATCAGCTGCGGGGGCATATTATCCACACAATAGTATCCGATATCCTCCAGCGCCCGCACCGCCTGAGATTTCCCCGCGCCGGACATTCCGGTGACGATCACCAGCTCCACCGTAACTCCCCCTTCCCGGACACGCACAGATAACCTGCGTGGGTCCCCGTCCGACTGGGACCCACCGATCGACGGCGCGCCCCATACAAACACAAAACCGGCCCGCCGTTTTCCGGCACGTCCCGGCAAAATTTCCGATCCGCCCGCCGACCCGCGGCGGGACGCGTCAAATCCAAAGCATCCCGCAAGTCAACGGCATCCCGCAAACCGGCAGCGGAATGCGTCAAAATTCGCCGACAAACTGCACTTCCGGCTCCAGCACCACATCCCGCCGCTGCCGCACGGTCTTCTGCGCATGGCAGCACAGAGCCAGAACCTCGGCCGCGGTGGCATGCCCCCGGTTCACCACAAACCCGGCATGCTTGTCGCTGATCTGGGCGTCACCGATCCGGCAGCCCTTCAGTCCGCATTCCTCCAGCAGCGCAGCGGCAAAATACCCCTCCGGACGCTTGAAAAAGCTCCCGGCGCTGGGGTATTCCAGCGGCTGCTTTTCCCGGCGGCGCTCCATCAGCTCCTCCATCCGGGCAGCGATGGTCTCCGGATCGCCCGCCGTCAGCCGGAACCGCACCATGGATATCAGCTCCCGCTCCTGCGAGGGCTGTGCGGAGAACACGCTGTGGCGGTAGGACAGCCCCAGCTCCTGCGGAGCATACACCCGACTCTCCCCGACGGGGGTCAGGACGGTGGCGCCCGTCACGACCTGCGCCATCTCGCCGCCGTAGGCGCCCGCATTCATAAACAGAGCGCCCCCCACGCTGCCGGGGATACCATAAGCGAATTCCAGCCCGGTCAGCCCTTGTTCCCGGGCGAAGCGGCACAGCCGCACAAGAGACACCCCCGCCGGACACAGAACCGTGCCGTCGGGCAACAGCTGCGGCTCCTGCCGCTTCCCGTCCCAGTGCAGCACCACGCCCCGGATGCCCCGGTCGCCCACCAGCAGATCGGAGCCGTTGCCCAGAAAGAACGGGGTCACTCCCTGCCGATGGCAGGCGGCCAGCACCGCCTGCGCGGCGGATTCATCCGGCAGATCGATGCGCAGCTCCGCCGGCCCGCCGATGCGAAAAGAAGTGGCCGCGGCCATGGACGCATCCCGGGTGACCCGGCAGCCCCAACGTGCTGCCTGCTCTCCGATCTCGGTCAAATCCATTCCGCCGCCCCCCTGCCGCTGTTATTTCTGATATCCCAGATAGGCCGCGCCGATGATGCCGGCATTGTTGCCCAGCTGGGCAACACAGATCTGGGTCTGCTTAGCGCTGTTCTGGCTGTACCGCTCCCGCTCGATATACTCCCGCAGGGGCTTCATCAGGGTCTCGCCCTCGTTGCAGATGCCGCCGCCTACACACAGCACCTCCGGCTGGAAAATATTGATCATATTCACCAGTCCGCAGGCGATATACCGGATATAGGTATCCACCACCGCCTTGCCGGTCTCATCCCCCTGACGCATGGCGTCAAAGGCAGTGCGCCCGTTGACCTGATTCAGATCGCCGCCGGCCAGCTCCCACATTTTGCTGTCCGGGTGAGCCTCCATGGCGCGCTTGGTCTGGCGGATCAGCCCGGTGGCGGAAGCATAGGCCTCCCAGCAGCCCTTCCGGCCGCAGGAGCAGGGCTCTCCGTCCACCACGATCACCGTATGCCCCAGCTCCGCTCCGGCGAAGTTATGGCCGGCCATGATCTTGCCGTCGATGATGACACCGCCGCCCACGCCGGTGCCCAGCGTGATGCAGACACAGCTGGTCTTGCCTCTGGCTGCGCCCGCCACCAGCTCGCCGTATGCGGCGGCGTTGGCGTCATTCTCCACGCACACCGGCTTATGCAGCCGTTCCTCCAGATAGTCCCGCATGGGCACATTGGAGAAGCTCAGATTGTTGGCGTATTCCACCACGCCGGTGTCCGCATTGCAGGAGCCGGGAGAGCCGACTCCGATGCCGCCGATCTCCTCCATGGTCAGCCCGGCGGCCTTCACCGCCTCCAGACATACCGCCACCATGTCGTCCATGATCGCCTCCGCCGGACGGGGCATGGCGGTTTTCCGCTTGGCGGAGGCGACGATCTTATACTGCTCATCCACCACACCGGCGACGATATTGGTGCCGCCCAGATCAATTCCGATACGATACATATTGTTGTTTCCTCCTTGAATTATACATATAGTAGCTGTTCATTATGCCAATACCGTGCCGCACCGGCGCGGCGCCGGCTCAGTACCCATCCCATTCCGACAGCTCGCCGGTGGGCAATCCGGTCTCCTCGGACATTCCCAGCTTGTGCATCAGCTCCTGAGCTGCGTTATAGCCCATTTTCTTCTGTCGGTTGGACATGGCGGCCACCTCGATGATGACAGCCAGATTCCGTCCCGGCTTAACGGGAATGGTCAGCGCCGGAACGTTGATGCCCAGGATCTCCATGGTTTGCCAGTCGGTGCCCATGCGGTCATACACCTTGCCGTTGTCCCACGGCTCCAGCTGAATCACCATGTCGATCTTCTCGGTGGTCTTGATGGCGCCGATACCGAAGATGCGGCGCACATTGACAATGCCGATGCCCCGCAGCTCGATAAAATGGCGGATATTGGCCGGGGCGGAACCCACCAGCGTCCGGGCGGACACCCGGCGGATCTCCACCGCATCGTCGGCGATGAGCCGATGCCCCCGTTTGAGCAACTCCACGGCGGTCTCGCTCTTACCGATACCGCTGTCGCCCAGCAGCAGCACGCCCTCACCGTGCACCTCCACCAGCACCCCATGGCGGGTAACCCGGGGTGCCATCTCCACATTCAGATAGGCAATGAGCGCCGCCATAAGAGCCGAGGTGGCCTCCTTGCTGTGCAGCAACGGCACGCCATGCCGCTTGCAGGCCTCCAGCAGCTCCGGCATGATGGGCAGATCCCGGGTCACAATCACCGCCGGCGGGCAATGAGCGATCAGCTCCTCCAAATGGGCGGCGCGCAGATCGCCGGGCAGATTATCGAGAAATCCGCTTTCATTATTCCCCAGTATCTGAATCCGGTCGTTGTCAAAATAATCAAAATACCCGCTCAGCGCCAAACCCGGGCGGTTCACATCGCAGGATATGACCTTGTGTTCCTCCGCAGAGCCGGGCATATAGACCTCCTCCAGGCGCATCTCCCGGATCACGGAGGACAGCGGTACAGAATATGCTTGCTTAGCCATCGGATATACCTCCTGTACAGACTTTGACATCCATCAGTATTTTACCATACTTTTCCCCGCTTGGAAAGAGCGAAAACACATTTTCTTTTTGTAGTTTTCGGCAGGAACGGAAAAACCCGCTCCATAGGGAGCGGGTTGCACTGTCAGATGTAGGAATTCTCGATCTTCACCACGGCGGACAACCGTTCGTCCGCCGCATGAATGCGCCGGCTGATATCCTCCGCCAGCGTGGCGCGGCCGGGATAGTCATAGGGCACCACCACGTCGAAGATCAGATTGATGTGGCCGACCCCGTCCACCAGCCGGAAATCGTGGAGACTGAGCCGCTCGTCCAGATCATTCACCACCCGCTCCGCCAGACGCTTATACCGTTCGGTGGCGGCATCGTCGGTGCTGACAGGGTCCATATGGATACAGCTGACGATGCGAAAACGCTCCATCAGCTCCTGCTCGATGCGGTCCACAATATCGTGACTGACCAGAATATCCTGGGATGCGGGCACCTCTGCGTGGAGAGACACGATGACCCGTCCCGGGCCGTAATCGTGCACCATCACATCGTGGACACCCACGATGCCCTCGTGCGCCAGCACCGTCTGCTCAATATCCAGCACCAGCTCCGGGTCGGGACGCTGCCCCAGCAGCGGGGACACGGTCTCCCGGATAATACCTACCCCCGACCACAGCACGAACAGCGCCACCGCAAGACCCACATACCCGTCCAGCACCCAGCCGGTCCTCCAGCTCAGGAGGGAGGTGAGCAGCACCAGCCCCGTGCAGATCACATCGTTGCGGCTGTCCACCCCGGAGGCGGTCAGCGCCTCCGAACGGATGGTGGCGCCGATGCGCCGGTAAAACACACTCATCCACAGCTTGACCGCCACCGACGCCGCCAGTATCAGCATGGTCAGGAGGCTGAATTCCGCCGGCCGGGGGTGCAGAATCTTCTCCACCGCCGAGGTGGCCAGCTCAAACCCCGCCAGAATGATCAGCACCGCCACTCCCAGCGCCGACAGATATTCCATGCGGCCGTGGCCGAAGGGGTGATCCCGATCGGCGGGACGGGCGGCCAGCTTGAAGCCGAACAGCGTCACCACCACCGAACCGCCGTCGGACAGGTTATTGAACGCATCCGCCACAATGGCCAGACTGCCGGACAGCAGACCGGCAGCCAACTTCATGGCGAACAGCAGCAAATTGCAAAACAGCCCCGTCAGCCCCGCCATACGCCCATAGGCATACCGGGTGTCGGCAGACAGAGGCTCCTCGCCTGCCGCCGGGACGAACAGCCGCACCAGCGTCTTGGTCAACACGGCTCGGTCACACCTTTCGATTATAAATACCGTACAGATAGGCGGCCACCCCGTCCTCCTCATTGGAGGCGATCACCACGTCCGCCGCTGCCCGTGCCTCGGGAGTAGCGTTCTCCACGCAGACAGCCAGATCCGCCGTGCGGAACAGCGGCACGTCGTTGCGGTTGTCGCCGAAGGCCACCACCCGCTTTGCCCGCACCCGCCGGCGCAGCCGCTCCACGCCCTGATCCTTTCCGGCATCCTCCCGACTGATCTCCAGGAACCATGCATCCGTCTGATAGGTGTCGGCATACAGTTCCACGCGGATGCCGGGAATGGCATCCAGCTGCGCCTTGAGCGCCGTCTGCTCCCTGTGGCTGCCCTGACAGCTGAAAAACAGCGCCGGGCTGGCTTTCAGCTGCCCCACATGATGGAAGAACCGGTCGAACCCGCGCCCGTCCGGCGTCTTGCGGCGGATAAACGCCTCCTCCGCCGGGGAGAGGCGGGTATAGTACACATGCACCTCATTGCCCCGCCGCCGGAACAGCATCGCTGTGCGGCCGGCATCGGCCAGCACCGTCAGAATGCGACCGACCGTCTCCGCATTCATCTCGCAGGCCTGGACAATCCGCCGACGGCCGGGATCGTACAGCACCGCACCCCCCATCAGCACCACCGGCAGACGGAAGTGGATGGACGACAGCGGGATCATGTCTACGCCGATCAGCCCTCGGGCCGTGGCGGCGGAAATGAGCATTCCCCGGCTGATCAGCCGGTTGAGGGTCTGCGCGGTGACGGGAGAGATGGTGCCGTCGCCCCGCAGGAGCGTGCCGTCCAGATCGGTGACATACAAAGTGCGGCAGCCCCGCTCAATGGCGCGGAATACAAACTGAAAATACGCCGATCCGTAGTGGTGAAACCGCCGCTGCCGGATCATCTCCAGCAGCTCATCCACCGCCACCCAGCGCACCTCGGCCACCTCCTCCCGCTGCAGGCGCAGGGTATCGGGATCAATATCCCGATACAGCACCCACACATCGGTGAAGGAATTGCGCCGCCGCACCCGGCCGCCGTAATACAGCTCCCCCGGCAGCGTGCGGATGCTCAGCTCCTCAAACAGCTCCCGCCGGGCGGCACTTTCGCTGTCCTCCCCCGCAATGGCGCTGCCGCTGTTGGCCGCCCAAATGCCGGGCATCAGCCGCAGGTGATCCGCTCGGCGCTGGATGAGGATACGCCCCCTGGAATCCACAATCCAGATATGCTCCACCAGATGGTATTGTCCCTCCCGCAGCAGCTCGCCCCGGGAAATAGTGCGTCCGGTAGGGTTTCCCCGTTCATCCAGCAGATCCCAGTGTTCCATACAATGCCCCCCTTTCCGTCCGTCCGCGTCAGCTGCAGAAATCCGCCCCGCATCGGCGCAGAAATTCCCGCGCCATCAGTGTGGCACCCAGCTCATTGGGGTGCACCCGATCCCAGGCGATCAAGGCGGAATGCAGATCGTTGTCCGACAGAAAATCGCTGAACATTTGCTGAAAATCCACCAAAATGCAGCCGTGCTTTTCCGCCAGCCGCTTCATGATCGCGCCGTATTCATCCATCCGACGGCGCATCCGATCGGTCGGGTTCGGCTCAATATAATAGGGGGTGAGCAGGAAAATCCCCTTGACCTTGTCCCGGGCCATGGTGATCATCTGTTCCAGATTCTGCGCATATTCCTCCGGCATACAAGTGCATTCCGGGATGCAGGGTGAATCGAACTGCCGCCACACGTCGTTGATACCGATGCAGACGGAGAGCCAGTCTGTCTGATGCACCGGCACCTCCCGTTCAAACCGCGCCAGCAGGTCCCGGCTGGTATTCCCGCCGGTGCCCACATTCGTCACCCGGATCCGCCGCTCCGGATACCAGGCCACCAGCAGATTCTCCACCATGCGCGGATATCCGTGGCCCAGGCTATCGCCCAGCCCTTCTCCTATCGGCCGTGCCCGTCCCATATCGGTGACGGAATCCCCGGCGAATACGATACGATCTCCGTTTTCCAGCAGTAGTGCCATGTTTACGCGCCGTCCTCTCACATTATGTAGGATTTTCCCCGTTTCGGGTCGTGAATCTTCGGCAAACCGCGGGATTCGGCGGCGCGGTGTCCCGCCCGCAGGACACGAATGCATCCCGCGCAGAGAACATCCGGCCGCTGGCCGCAGCCGAAACGCCGATCCAACCCGATGGTTTTGATCAATCCCGTTTATTGTACCCTGTGGACGGAAAAATGTCCAGTGATTTCCCGAAAATTTCGGTCGCCGGCCCAAAAACGGCAAAAAAAGTGCCCGCAACGACAACTGTGTATCGCCACGGGCATATTGGATCAGGAATTTTCCGGCGCGGCGGCCGGCGGAGCCTCCTTGCCGCGGAACAACAGTTTCAGCAGCACCGGGCACAGAATGGAGGTGAGAATGATCAGCAGAATGATCCCCACCAGCGGGTCGATGCCCAGCAGCTTCCCGTCCGCCGCCGTATAAATGAGGTCGTGCCCGGTGGTATACACCGCCAGCGCCACCTCACCCCGGGCAATCATGCCGCAGCCGATGGTGAGAGATTCCTTCTTGTCGTACCGACACAGCCGCGCCATGCCGCCGCAGCCCACGATCTTGCCGATGACACCCAGCGCCACGAAGGTCAGCCCGAACACCAGATCTCCCCAGTGGAACCGGCTGAAATCGGCGCTGATGCCGATATAGGCGAAAAAGAGCGGCGCAAAAAACATATACTCGCTGATCTCTATACGCCGGTCGACAAACCCGGTATCGTCCAGCCCGCTGAGCATGATCCCCGCCATATACGCCCCGGTGATGGCAGCAATGCCAAAGTATTTCTCCGCGCAAAAGGCATAGAAAAATGCCACCGCCAGCGAAAAAATGCCGGTGCGGCGGGTGTGGGGATGGCTCTTCTCCAGCTTTTTGAACAGGTAGCGGATGAGCAGCCCCAGTCCGATGGAGAATACGAAGAACCCGGCGGCTTTCAGCAGGGTGATCCATACGCCGCCGCCGCCGTTGAGACTGGTGATCAGACTCAGCGCAATGATGCCGATCACGTCGTCGATGATGGCGGCGCTGAGCACCGTCGTCCCTACCCGGGTGTTGAGCCGCCCCAGCTCCCGCAGGGTCTCCACGGTGATGCCCACGCTGGTGGCCGCCAGAATACAGCCGATGAACAGCCCGTTGAGCAGTTTTTCATGGCAATAACCGGCGCCAAATCCGTCCATGAACAGCATGGAGCCGACGAAGCCCAACCCGATGGGCACCAGCACCCCCGCCAGTGCAATGAGCGTGGCCGCCAGACCGCTGCGTTTCAGCTCCTTCAGATCGGTTTCCAGTCCGCTGGTGAACAGGATCATGATGACGCCGATCTGGGAGAAGGTGTTGAGCACATCCATCTCCTCCGGCGAAGGGTTGGTCAACCCGTGAAACCAGCCGCCCAGCCCGGAAAACAGCGCCGGCCCCACCAGCAGTCCGGCGATCACCATGCCCGCCACCTGGGGCAGTCCCAGCCGCCGCGCCAGCACCCCCAGCGCCTTCGTCGCCACCAGAATGATGGCCAGATAATATAAGATGTTCAGAATACTGAATGAATGATCCATGACACATTTCCCCTTTTTCCTTGAACCCCATTATTATAGTCTATCCGGAGAAAATGTCAACGAAAAATTGCAATGCCGGTCCGTTGGCCCTTCGGCTTTGAGCCGCTTACCGCTTGCCGTATTGACACCGCCGCCGCAATATTGTATATTGATAAAAAACCGTGATTGAATGAGGATTTCTGCGAAAGACTCCGGTGCAAACGATTGGACGGGCATCGTGCAGATCGCCGTTTCCGAGGATGCCGTGTTTGGGCTGAAGCAGGACGGCACGGTGATCTATGGAACGGATGACCGGACAACCGAGGAAAAGCTGTCGTATATCCGCGACTGGAGAGACATCGTTTCCATTGCGGCAGGTTCTTACGGTAAACTCATAGGACTGCACGCAAACGGGAGAGTCGTGGGACTGCATGATCGGGAAAACGACTGGCGCAACCTCATCGGGATCGCCGGAGGCGATTTCTTCTACGGCGTGGACAGACAGGGAGCCCTATACACACGAACCGTGACGAACCGCACGCCGCTGTTTCGGTACTTTGGCCGTCCGGAGGACGAGAAACGGGAAAGCAGAACCAGCAGTCTTGCGTTTTTGCACACAGCAGAGACCTATAAGAGCCAGGGACTGTGTCCGTATTGCGGGGGAGAATTCACCGGTCGGATCACCCAAAAATGCACCGGGTGCAACCGGCGCAGGGACTACCGATATTACAAACGCGGCGGCAAGCCGGAGAGCGCTTGCCGCCGCGTTAAATTTTGTCGAACCCTCGTCACTTTCCCTCCTGCAGCTGCCGGATCCGATCCCGCAGCATAGCGGCGTGCTCGAATTCCAGCAGACGGGCGGCATTCTTCATCTCCTTCGTCAGTTGGTCGATGAGCTGCAGCCGCTCCGCCTTGGTCAGCCGCATTCCCTTGGCGTCCCGGGTTTTACGCCCGCCCCGGGCGGAGATCTCCAGCACATCCCGCACATCCTTGACGATGGTTTGCGGCACGATGCCATGAGCTTCATTATAGGCGGTCTGGATGCGGCGGCGACGGTCGGTCTCGGTGATGGCCGCCTCCATGGAGGGGGTCACGCTGTCGGCATACATGATCACCTGTCCGTCCGCATTGCGGGCGGCACGGCCGACGGTCTGGATGAGGGAGGTCTCCGACCGGAGAAAGCCCTCCTTGTCCGCATCCAGGATCGCCACCAGCGACACCTCGGGAATATCCAGGCCCTCCCGCAGCAGGTTGATCCCCACCAGCACATCAAATTCACCCAGCCGCAGATCCCGGATGATCTCCATGCGCTCCATGGTATCCACATCGTGGTGCATATACCGCACCCGCACCCCGTGATCGTCCAGATAGGCGGTCAGGTCCTCGGCCATCTTCTTCGTCAGGGTGGTCACCAGCACCCGCTCATGGCGGTCGGCCCGCTCGCGGATTTCGCCCATGAGATCGTCGATCTGCCCCTCCACCGGCCGCACGGAAATCAGCGGATCCAGCAGTCCGGTGGGACGGATGACCTGCTCCACCACCTGAGCGGCTTTGCTGCGCTCCAGCTCGCCGGGGGTGGCGGAGACAAAGATTGCCTGATGCACATGCCCGTAAAATTCTTCAAAGTTCAGCGGCCGGTTATCGTAGGCGCTGGGCAGACGGAAGCCGTAGTCGACGAGACTCTTTTTCCGGGCACGGTCGCCGCCATACATCCCCCGCACCTGGGGCAGGGTCACGTGGCTTTCGTCCACGAACAGCAGGTAGTCCTCGGGAAAATAATCCAGCAGGGTGCAGGGCATACTGCCCGCCGGCCGACCGGCCAGCACCCGGGAATAGTTCTCGATGCCCTTGCACATCCCTACCTCCCGGAGCATTTCCATATCGTAGGTGGTGCGCTGGCGGATGCGCTGCGCCTCCAGCAGCTTGCCCTCGGCCTCAAATTCCTTGACCCGCTGCTCCATTTCCTCCTCGATGCGGGCGATCCCCTCCCGCATCTTCTCCTCCGGCACGATATAGTGGCTGGCGGGATAAATGGCTACGTGGTTCACCACATTTTTCAGATCGCCGGTGAGGGGGTTGATCTCGGTGATACGGTCGATCTCGTCCCCGAAAAACTCCACCCGAATGACCGTCTCCCCCGCATAAGCGGGAAAGATCTCCACCACATCCCCCCGTACCCGGAAATGATTGCGGGTCAGGCTCAGATCGTTGCGGCCGTATTGGAGATCCACCAGCTTGTCCAGCAGCGCATCCCGGCTCTTTGCCATCCCCGGACGCAGAGAGATCACCATGCTGCGGTAGTCGATGGGGTCGCCTAAGGTATAAATGCAGCTGACGCTGGCGACGATGATCACATCCCGCCGCTCCGACAGGGCGGAGGTGGCGGAGTGACGCAGCCGGTCGATCTCGTCGTTGATGGCGGAATCCTTCGCAATATAGGTGTCGGTGGAGGGAATATATGCCTCCGGCTGATAATAGTCGTAGTACGAGACAAAATACTCCACCGCGTTTTCGGGGAAAAACTCCCGAAACTCGCTGCACAGCTGGGCGGCCAGCGTCTTATTGTGTGCCAGCACCAGCGTCGGCCGGTTGACGTTGGCGATGATATTCGCCATTGTAAAGGTCTTGCCCGAGCCGGTGACACCCAGCAAAACCTGCTCCTTCATGCCCGCTTCCAGCCCGGCAGTCAGCTGTGCAATGGCCTCCGGCTGGTCGCCGGTGGGCTGATAGGGGGCGTGCAATTCAAAATGATCCACCGTATCCCTCCTCGGAATCGGAACATATGTTTATTCTACCACACCTTTGCGGTCTCTGCAAGAACAAATCCCCGCAAAACCGTAGTTTTTTCCGTTTGGCAGCGGAATATGAGCCGTCATCGGTCTGCGGCCGGATTTTCTGCCGCCCACGGGGCCGAAGAACGAAAAGTCCGCCGTTTTGATATAATCCCCATAGAGCAGACACTTGAAAAAAGCAATAAAATTCAAGGCTACACCATGGGGATTATATCAAAGCACACAGCGGTCTTTATTACAGAGAGGGAGTCTGAAAGAACGGAATACTATAAAGGACAGTATTACACCAGTGCTGCGGCGAGCTTTGCCAGCGAAATCGGATATCATGGATGTCCTTCGCCTCGGTCGGTGCGGAGGTTTATTTCGCCAAATAAGGTTTGGCCATGGCAAAATAATGATGATTGGTTGTATCACGCCACATGTATGGAAACAGAAAAAGGCGGAGACTACCAGTATCGAATTCCACTAATGGCAAGTCAAGTAGAGACATTGTTCAACGATGTTCCGGACGGACTGACGAGCTTTGCACTGGCCAGCCAAATTTCGCAAGCGGAGGCAATGAAATTTTTTGTGGAGCGATTCCGACTGCACAAGGGCGAAAAAAACGGAATTATATGGTGGAATCTGCTGGATGGATGGCCGCAGTTTTCTGATGCGGTGGTTGATTATTTCTATACAAAAAAACCGGCTTACTTTATCTTGCGTAATGCGCAGCAGCCGGTCTATTTTATGCTGGATGAGCCGGTAAATGGAGTTTCTCGTGTCGTCGGTGCCAACGAATACCGCCATGATGTGGCTACGAGGTTGAAAATCACGAATACGGAAACAGGAGAGCTCCTGCTTGAGGTCAACACGTCGCTACCTGCCAACGCAGCGATATCCGTCGGCACAGTTGCCGTGGATTCAATACCGGCAATATATTTGCTGGAGTGGGATGGCACCGATGGCGTACACAGAGATTTATTATGGTTCTATGTCAATAGTTGGGGTAGAGACAAAACGCAAATAAACCGGGTCGTGTCGGAGCGAATCGGTCCGGCACGATTTTCATGTATGGCAGAACAGGATTCTTTTCCTGAGATTGGCTTCATCAAAAGATACCCGGATTTCTTGAAGTATTTTCGGAAGCTTTCCGAGAGCTCATTTTGTTCATTTTTTCTGACACGCTCCATAGCCCAATAAACCTGTCGAATACCATGATACCTGTCCGCGACCACAGCGGCTTTCGGGAAGCAGGTTTTCGCCACCTCTCGGAAATGGGAATTCATGTCACAAACAAAGTATTTCACCTCTGTTTTTGACGGAAATCGCGAGAAATCGTGAATAAGATCATTTTCAAAACGGTTGGGGAGGATATCGATCACCTTGCGTTTCTCGGCATCTACAACAATACGGTTGTATTTCTGACCGCATTGAGTAGCCTTGCGGTATAATCTTTATTGAGCATAGTGATTTTTCCTTTCGGTGTGGTAGGAGTACTTTCATTGTAAAGGATTCTATCTCTATGCTCAACCTTTTTCTATTGCTAAGGGGTCAGGTTCATCGCCTGACCCCCCAACATTTATTATAGAACCTTTTTATAATGGAAGATAAACAGAAAAGCCTTGAAACCCAATGGTTTCAAGGCTTTTCTGTTGGTGATCCATCGGGGATTCGAACCCCGGACACCTTGATTAAAAGTCAAGTGCTCTGCCAACTGAGCTAATGGATCGAATTCGCCCATTTACAAGCGCTTAATTATTATATACAACACACCGGCAAATGTCAACTGTTTTTTTCTAACCCAAAGCCTCCCGGCGGCAGGCGCACGGATCCGTCGAAAGCGGAGACTCCGTGCGCCCGAACCGTCCGGCAGCGTTGGCCTATACCGGGCGGCCTAACTTTTTCTTCTTCATAGACAACCGCATCGCAAAACCGCAGACGGTCAGGATCATCCCGGAGGTGAACACCGTTTTCGCCTCCGCCGACAGCTGCTTCACAAAGGCGGTGGTATCCCCACTCTCCTTCGGCAGATCCACAGACAGCAGCATCCGGGAATAGCTCTCGCCCAAAAACAGATCGTTCGCCGTGCCGATGTCCGCCTGCACATCCGCCGCCACCGCCTGTTCGACTTCGGTCCGGCACGAAAACCTTCTCCGGTACAGGCACTCCGTTTTCAGCGTTCCGAAAAAGTTTTCCATCGCTGCGTTGTCATACGGACATCCGGGGCCGGACACCGACGGCTGGATAAGGATGTTTTTTATGCGTCTATCTGAATCTGCCGATTGAGAGTACAGACAAAACACGCAGAACTCATTCCTGAATTCTGCGTGTTTTGTGTTTGGGCTGTTTTAAGGGTGCCGTCCGCAAAAACAGGCGGCCAAAAGAGCGGCGGCCCAAAAACCGATGAGGCTTGCGATTATGAAAGCTCTTTTCCGTCCGTGGAAATGGTGACGATCTGCCACGGAATAAATTTTCCGCTGTTTTTCAGAGCGGTTATTGCCGCCTGTGCAAGTCCTCCGCAGCAGGGAACCTCCATCCGCACGACGGTGACGCTTTTTATGTCGTTCTCACGGATGATCTCGGTCAGCTTATCGGCATAATCTACGCCGTCCAGCTTAGGACACCCGACAAGCGTAATGTGACCTTTGATAAAACGCTCATGAAAAGCCGCATACGCATATGCCGTGCAGTCTGCGGCGATGAGCAGCTTAGCACCGTTAAAGTACGGCGCGTTCACGGGAACAAGCTTTATCTGCACCGGCCATTGGGAAAGACGGCTGACCTGTCCCGCTGGCATTGCCACGACGTTTTCGCTTTCGTTATGCTCAATTCTTCTTGACTTTGTTCCCGGACAGCCGCACGGCAGAGTCATCCCTTCTTTTCTCA
>CAKUAQ010000024.1 GCA_934636435.1 uncultured Eubacteriales bacterium | reverse complement strand
CTATATGGGAGCGGATGCCACCGTATACGATCAGATCGACGCGGCGGTGACGACGCAGTTCGACGGCTATGATAAGCTGGAACTGACCGACCGCATTACGGTGCTGGCGGGGGAGACGGAGCTGACCGAGGCGCTGACCGAGGGGCAGCGGGGAACGATATTTACTGCTGTGACGCCGTTCTATGCCACCATGGGCGGTCAGGAAGGCGATATCGGTGTGATCGCGGGCAAGGACGGCACATTCCGGGTGGAGGAGACCATCAAGCTGCGCGGCGGCAAGGTGGGGCACGTGGGCGTGATGACCGCCGGCATGCTCCGGGTGGACGAGCCGGTCACCCTGCGGGTGGATGCGGCGGCACGGGCGGCAACCTGCCGCAACCACAGCGCCACCCACCTGCTGCAAAAAGCGCTGCGTGAGGTGTTGGGTAGCCACGTGGAGCAGAAGGGTTCTCTGGTAACGCCCCATCGGCTACGGTTTGATTTTGCCCATTTCCAGGCGATGACGGCGGAGGAGCTGGCGCAGGTGGAGGCTCTGGTGAATGAAAAAATCGCCGCCGATCTGCCGGTGGTCACCACTGTGATGACGGTGGAGGAAGCCAAAAAATCCGGCGCGATGGCACTGTTTGGCGAGAAATACGGCGACCGGGTGCGGGTAGTGACCATGGGCGATTTCTCCAAGGAGCTGTGCGGCGGCACCCACGTATCCCACACCGGGGAGATTCGCCTGTTCAAGCTGGTGAGCGAGAGCGGCGTGGCGGCCGGTGTGCGCCGTATCGAGGCGCTGACCGGAGATAATGTGGTGGCGTATTATGCTGCCTTGGAGCAGCGGTTGGCACATATCGCCGGGTCGCTCAAATGCAAGGAATCTGACATCGAGGAACGGGTGTCGCACCTGTTGGGGCAGGTCAAGGAGCTGGCCGCCGAGAATGAATCCCTGAAAAATGAGATGGCACAAAGCTCGTTGGGCGATGTGACCCAACAGGTGCAGCAGATCGGCGGTGTCCAGTTGCTGGCGCTGCGGGTACCGGATCTGGATACGGCGGCATTGCGGGAGCTGGGTGACCGGATGCGGGATACGCTGGGCGAAGGCGTAGTGGTCCTGGTCACTGTCCATGAGGATAAGGTGAGCATTCTGGCCACCGCCACCAAGGGTGCTGTGGCTGCCGGCGTGCATGCGGGCAATATCGTGAAGCAGATCGCGGCTGTCTGCGGCGGCAAGGGCGGCGGTCGCCCGGACTCCGCCATGGCCGGCGGTAAAGAGGTGGATAAGGCGGATGCCGTGGTAGCTGCCGCTGCCGAGGCGGTCGCCGATATGGTGAAAGGCTGACGGCGGAAAGAACCACGCCGAATGTCGACAAATGGAAAGGATGAACTGAGATGGATTGTCTGTTTTGCAAGATAGCCGCCGGAGAGATTCCCTCACAGAAGGTATATGAGGACGATGCAATACTGGCATTTCGGGATATTGAGCCGAAAGCGCCGGTGCATGTGTTGCTGATTCCGAAGACGCACTTGGATGGAGTGCGGGCGCTGACTGCAGACAACACCGCCGTAGTGGCGCACATTTTCGCTAAGATCCCGGAAATCGCCGCTTCCTTGGGAGTGACCGATTATCGGGTAGTGACCAATAATGGAGCCGCGGCCGGACAGTCGGTGCAACATCTCCATTTCCATCTGTTGGGTGGGCGCACAATGGGCGAGATGGGCTGACTGTATGCAGTATATTGTTATTGATTTAGAGTGGAACGGCGGCTATTCTCGTAAGGCGCACGGTTATTTCAATGAGATCATTGAGGTGGGCGCTGTGCGACTCAACGAGGCTATGGAGGTCGTGGATACCTTCCAGGCGAACGTGCGCCCGGTGGTGAGCAAAAAACTGTCGGATATCGTCACGGATTTGACCAATATCAAACCGGAAGATTTGGAAAACGGCACCACCTTTGCGGGAATGCTGGCGCAGCTGCGGGCTTTTGCCGGGACGAAACCGACGGTGTATTTGACCTGGAGCACCACCGACCTGCTGGTGATGATGGAAAACTGTCGATTTTTCTTTCACCGGCAGGAGGTGCCGGGTCTGGAATACTATATGGATTTTCAGGCGTATGCCCAAACCCGCATGGGAGTGACCGGCGGACAGATCGGGTTAGCGCGTGCCGGAGAGATGCTGGCGATTCCTGAGGACAACATGACGTTGCATCGGGCGCTGGATGACAGCTGCCTGACGGCACAAATTCTGCAAAAAGTGTACGAACCGGAGCTGTTTCAAGCGGCGATTCAGCAGGTGAATGAGGAGTTTTACCGCCGCATTACCTTTAAGACGGTGATCCTCAGCGATATTAACGACCCATTGGTGAAACGGAGCGAGCTGCATTTTTCCTGCCCGGAATGCGGACGGGAGATGAAGCGCAAGGGCGAATGGCAATTCCGTTGCCGTGCTTTCTGCGCCAATTTTGATTGTAAAGCATGCCGGAAGGAGTATCGGGGCCGTGTGCAATTTCGGCAGAAATACGAAGGTGTGGAATGCCGTAAAAAGCTGACGGAAAAGCTGCCGCCGGAAAAAGAGGCCGCCCCGGCTGCCGTTGTGCCCGTGGAGTGAATCTGTAACACCTGCACCCTGTACAGCCTTTCTTCATAGGATGGGTTGAGGTGAGGAAGATGTGGCACAGACGGCACAGGCGAAGAACGCATCGCGGCACACATCGGTTATGTGTTCTGGTGTTGACGTTGCTGATCCCGCTGGCGGCGCTGCTGCTCCATTGTCGGACGGCGGTACTGACCTTTGCGGAAAGTCAGGCGTTGTGGATCGCCGAGCAGCAGGTCAATCAGGCATTCAGCTGTGTGCTGGCGGAACGGGCAGAACTGTGCCGCAATATGATCCATGTTGCTTATGGCGGGAATCAGGTGGTATCGTCCGTGGTGACGGATACCGCCGCTGTGAATACGATCCGCACCGATGTGGGAAACTACGTGATGGAAGCCATGGATGGATTGTCTACCGTCAGCGCTGCTGTACCGCTGGGAACGCTGTGTGGCCCCGAAGCGCTCAGCGGCTGGGGACCGGTCTGTTCATTTCCTATGAGCGTGACCGCCACGGTTCTATCCTCCTCATCCTCCTCGTTGGAAGCCACCGGAATCAATCAGAGTGTGTATCGGGTGCTCGTCAAGATGCAGATCAGTCTGTGCGTCGTGACCTCGGCGGGGCGTTCCACTGTGTCGTTGGATAGTTCATTCCCGGTGGCGGAAACTGTGCTGCTGGGGGAGGTGCCAGGCACGCTGACACAGGTATATGACAGCGATGACGACATCACTGATAAGATATTCAACTACGGGCAGGTAGACTGACCCCAAAATCGGAGGATCAACCATGAATCTGGAAGAAGCCGCCGTGCGCGTACGGACGCTGCGGGAACAGATCGACTATCACAGCCACCGCTATTATGATGAGGATGCACCGGAAATCGAGGACGATGCTTTCGATGCGTTGACCCGGGAGCTGCGTGAGCTGGAAGAACAATATCCGCAGCTTGTCACCGCCGATTCCTACACCCAACGGGTGCATGGGGAGTTGTCCAGTTCCTTTGCCCCGGTGGCCCATGAGGTGCCGCTCGGCAGCTTACAGGACGTGTTTTCCGAAGATGAGGTGCGAGCGTTTGACACACGGGTACGGGAGACGGTTTCAGATCCGGTATACGTGGTGGAACCGAAGATCGACGGTCTTTCGGTGGCGATTGAGTACCGAAACGGCAAGTTTTACCGGGGTGCCACACGTGGAGACGGCGCTGTGGGGGAAGATGTATCCGCTAATCTGCGGCAGATTCGGGACATCCCGCAAGTATTGACGGAGCCGGTGGAGCGAATAATCGTGCGCGGAGAGGTTTATATGCCGCGGGAGAGCTTTGCGGCGTTGGTACGTCAGCAGGAAGAAAACGGAGAAAAGACCTTTAAGAACCCGCGGAATTCTGCGGCAGGAACCCTGCGCCAGAAAGACCCGGCAGTAGTAGGACGAAGGAATTTATCCATTTTTGTGTTTAATATGCAGCTGATCGAGGGGGAAACCGTTCACAGCCATGCGGATTCTCTCAAACGGATGCAAGCGCTGGGATTTCCGGTCATTCCGGGATTTTTGGTGACTTCCTCCGTCGAGGAGGCGCTGGATAAAATACGGCAAATCGGCGCCAGTCGCCCTGATTTATCCTATGATATCGACGGCGCCGTTGTGAAGGTAGATAGCTTTACGCAAAGAGATGCGTTGGGCAGCACGGCCAAATTTCCCAAATGGGCGGTTGCCTACAAATTTCCGCCGGAAGAAAAGGAAACCGTGTTGCGTACCGTAGAGGTCAATGTAGGGCGTACCGGGGTGCTGACGCCAACCGGCGTATTCGATCCGGTGACATTGGCCGGAACCACAGTCAGTCGCGCTACCCTCCACAACCAGAACTTCATCGACGAAAAAGCGTTGGGCATCGGAGATACTGTGGCCATGCGTAAGGCCGGCGAGATCATCCCCGAAGTGGTGCGGGTCATACGCCGTGCGCCGAACAGCATCCCGTACCGTCTGCCGACGGTTTGTCCCTCCTGCGGGCAGCTGGCGGTACGGGAGGACGGCGAAGCGGATCTGCGGTGCGTCAACCCGGAGTGTCCTGCTCAACGGTTGCGCCACCTGATCCATTTTACCTCTAAGGATGCAATGGATATTGACGGGCTTGGAACGGCCGTATTAGAGTTGCTGGTCAACGCCGGGGTCGTCTGTGAAGTATATGATCTTTACTCAATTACTCGTGAACAGATCAGTGAGCTGGAAGGGCTGGGCGAGAAATCCGCGGAGAATTTGCTGGCGGCATTGGAGGCCTCTAAAAAGAACGACCTCTATCGGGTCATTTATGGCTTAGGTATCCGGCATATCGGCGAGAAAGCTGCAAAGCTGCTGGCAGCGCACTTCGGCTCGATGGATGCGGTGATGGATGCGACGGCGGAGGAAATCGGAGAAATCGACGGTTTTGGCGCTGTGATGGCGCAGAGCGTGGTGGATTTCTTTCGATTGGCCCCATCCCGACATTTGGTAGAACAGCTGCGACTGCAAGGTGTAAACATGACTGCACGGCAACGGCAGGTGGACGATCGGTTTGCCGGAATGACCTTTGTACTGACCGGCACGTTGCCCACTCTGAAACGCAGCGAGGCGCAGGAAATGATCGAACAGCGCGGCGGAAAAGCCGCTGGCAGCGTGTCGAAAAAGACCACCTATGTACTGGCCGGCGAGGAAGCCGGCAGCAAGTTGGATAAAGCGAATCAGCTGGGTATCCCTGTTATTGATGAGGAGCAGTTTCGCCGGATGCTGGAATGAGATACCGAGTAAAAAAAGCAGCGGCACAGTCCTGAATGGACTGTGCCGCTGCCTCTTCATTTTTTTTGCTGCATTAGGCTTGAATAGCCGTCTTCAGCGCTTCTGCCTTATCGGTGCGTTCCCAAGTAACGTCCAGATCTTCCCGGCCGATGTGTCCGTAGGCAGCCAACTGCCGATAAATCGGACGGCGCAGTTCCAACGCGTCAATAATGGCAGCCGGGCGGAAATCAAACACCGTTTCCACCGCTCGGGTGATAACCTCATCCGAGAACTTCCCGGTTCCAAAGGTTTCTACCAGAACCGATACCGGATGCGCTACGCCGATGGCGTAAGCCAACTGAATCTCGCACCGATCCGCCAAGCCGGCAGCGACAACATTCTTTGCAGCATAGCGGGCCATATAACAGGCGGAACGATCCACTTTCGTGGGGTCTTTTCCGGAGAAGGCGCCGCCGCCGTGACGGGCGTAGCCTCCATAGGTATCCACAATGATTTTACGTCCGGTCAGGCCGGTATCGCCTTGCGGGCCGCCAACCACAAACCGTCCGGTAGGATTCACGTAAATCTTCGTCTGTTCATCCATCAGTTCTTCCGGAATAATGGGGCGGATGACCTGTTCGATCACATCCTGTCGAATGGTATCCAGCGATACCTTGGCGCTGTGCTGCGTGGAAACCACCACCGCCTCAATGCGTGCCGGGTGGTCATTTTCGTATTCTACCGTTACCTGCGCTTTTCCATCCGGGCGCAGATAGGGGAGAGTGCCGTCCTTGCGCAGTTTAGCAAGCTGTTTGCACAGTTTATGGGACAGAGAGATGGGCAAGGGCATCAGTTCCGGTGTTTCTCGGCAGGCGTAGCCAAACATCATCCCCTGATCCCCGGCACCGGTGCGGTCATAGGGATCGGTATCGTTGCCATCCCGGCTCTCCAGCGCGTCGTTGACGCCCATAGCGATATCCGGAGATTGCTCGTCAATGGCGGTCATGATAGCACAGGTAGAGCCATCGAAATTGCCTTCCTCTCCGTTATAACCGATGTCTTTGATCACCCGGCGGGCGATAGCCGGAATATCCGCATAGCAGGTGGTGGAAATTTCCCCCATCACGGTGACCATACCGGTGGTGCAGAAGGTTTCGCAGGCCACGTGCGCGTTGGGATCCTTCTCCAGAATAGCATCCAACACCGCATCGGAGATCTGATCGCACACCTTGTCCGGATGGCCCTCGGTCACGGATTCGGAAGTGAATAAGTGTCTGTTCATAGTTATCCCCCTGTTTGAAAATAAGAATTGACATGAAAAAACGCCCGGCAGCAGCCGAGCGTGGAAGAGTCCCTCATCTTTCGGTTGCACCGCAGGATTTGGCACCTTATGGCGTCGCCGCCACAGGTTGCCGGACATCATCGGGCCTGTTCCCTCCGTCACTCTTGATAAGGCTATTCATTTGTCTGGGTGTCAGTATAGCACGATCACCCCGGTTTGTCAACCTTTAAATTTTTCCGCTCCATACCAGAGCAATCACAACCAGCGTTACCGCAACAAAAACTGCTCCCAGCCACACAATGGGCCGTTTCTGGATGGGCTGATGTCCGTTTTCGATGGGCGGAAACAGGTGAGCCGCCCGCAATGCTCCGGCAACTCCTTTATAGAGAACCAGTGCCAACGCTCCATTGAGCGCGCCCTTGAGCAAGTTAAAGGGGAGAAATACCGTCCACAGCATCCCGACCACCATCGAGCGGGGAACGTGCATATAGAGGGGGGTGATAAGATAATTCCACAGCAGCATTCCGGCGGTCATCGTCAATACTCCGGCAATTAATCCACACAAGGCGTTTTTCAGGGTACGGTGGCGATGATAGAACCCGGCGGCAACGCAGACAAACAGCCCGGAGGATAACAGATTCATGATGAATCCGATAACTCCGGTATCGCTGATCGTCACCATCTCCACCAGCGATACCACTGCGCACATCAGTCCGCCGTATACCGGCCCAAACAGGAATCCGCCGATCACCAGCAGTACGTCCTTTGGTTCATATTTGAGAAATGAAACCACCGGAATACGGATGAATGCTACCGCCAGAAACGCCAGCGCGCACAGCATAGCCATAGCGCACATCCGGCGTAGACGCCAGCTCTGAGCTTTTGAGTCAGATTGAGAAACGATTGATTTCATGCCGATTTCCTCCAATTGTATAAAAAATATGCCTCGGAACCATTGGCTCCAAGACATGGAATAGATGCGCACAAAGCGCCTATTTCTTCTCTCATCCGGACTTTAACCGTCGGTATCGGAATCACACCGATTCAGTGCCGAAAAATCGGCAGTTGCGGACTGTTACCGCCGGTGGGGAATCGCACCCCGCCTTGAAGAACTCTGGATTCGCTCTTATCATACTCCGAAATACGAATTTGTCAAGAGATTTATTTAAAATTTTCCGGATTGCTGTAATAGCCGACCGCCAACCGGTCACAGCGCTCATTCTCCGGATGTCCGTCGTGCCCCTTGACCCACACAAAGGTGACCTGGTGGGTTTTCAGGAGCGGCAACAGTTTTTCCCACAAATCGACATTCAGCGCCAGTTTTTTATCTGCCTTGCGCCAACCGTTTCGTTTCCATCCGTAGACCCAACCTTTGGTAATGGCATCAATCACATATTTGGAATCGCTGGTGAGTGTGACGGCGCATGGTTCCCGGAGCGCCGATAACGATTCGATCACCGCGGTGAGCTCCATGCGGTTGTTGGTGGTTTCCGGCTCGCCGCCGCACAGTTCTTTTTCCACACCGTTAAAGCGCAGAACGGCTCCCCAGCCGCCCTTCCCGGGATTGCCAGAGCAAGCGCCGTCAGTGAAGATTTCTACACACTTCATGAAATACTCCCTCCTACGGGCTACTATTTTAACAGAAATCCTCCTGGATGACAATACAAAAATTTCAAAATAGGCGATACGGTTCCCATTGGGTGCGTGTTGAGATGCAGCTGCGTCGAGATCGTGCGCTGGAATTTTCTTGTCTGCCCGGTACGATAGGGGAGCGGTTCGCCGGCGTTCTGGTTAACTATCTCCGGTATGTTGAGCCGCTCAATGACGATTCCAACAAGTGGCGCTGGCCGCTGACGGATTACTGGGCTACGCTGGTCGGCTCGGCCGCTGCCATTTCCATCTACACGAAGCCCGGGTCTGGAATACAACGTGCTGCGCTGCGAGAACTACGTGTACCGGCAGGCCGGTAACGCCATCGACGCGCTGATCAAGTGCTACGGGCAGGAAAGGTTCTTCGACAAGCTGCAAAAACGCGGTGCCCGGCCGAACCCGAAGTATTCACACATGGTGGAAGATTTCCTCCGAGGATGTCAGCCGGATGAATGACATAACCCGGATGTGGCTGTACCAGTATTTCGAGCGGATCACGGTGGAGATGGAGAGCGAGTTATACCACTACCACAGGAAAACCTTGCAAAACTGCGACGGTCTGGATATAATGGAATACATCGAACTGTTGCAGCGGTACCGCGAAGCCGTTGCCATCCAGCAAGACGTGATCCGGATCATGGCTTTGGGGGAAAAGGTTAAAAAAACTACGAACTAAACTAAATAGAGATTTAGTTTAGTTTAGGGGAGGAGAATCATGAATCAGCGATATATGGCCGATTGTCCGGCTGTGTTGCGAGAATATCTTGGATACATGGAGACGGTCAAGGGGCGTTCTTCCAACACGGTAGACGGATATTATGTGGATCTGCGCACATTTTTCCGGTTTCTGCTCACAGAACGTGGATTGGCGGATGCATCCACTGATACACCGCCTATTACATCTGTGGACATTCCATTACTGCGTACAGTTACGTTGAACGATCTGTTTGAGTTTCTGAATTATGTGAAACAGGATCGCAGTAATTCCAATGTAACCCGTGCGCGCAAGGTTTCTGCACTGCGTCAGTTTTTTCATTACCTGACCGATATCACCCATCAGCTGGAGGATAATCCGGCAAAAAATCTGAGTTTGCCAAAAATGCCGACCCGTATGCCGAAATACCTTACACTGGAACAATCCATGGAATTGTTGTCGCTTCCGGCATCCGCCGGTGCCTACGCCGAGCGAGACTACTGCATATTGACACTTTTGCTTAATTGCGGTTTGCGCCGTGCGGAGCTGGCGGGTCTGAATTTGAACGATGTGCGCGGTGACCACACACTGCGGGTGATCGGCAAAGGTAACAAAGAGCGCATACTGTATCTGAACGAAGCCTGCCAAAAGGCATTGGAGGCGTATCTGCCGAAACGCCCGGTGGATGGAACCAAGGACAAAAAGGCCCTGTTTTACGGTCATACAAAAGCTCGCATCAGTGTACAAGGTGTCCATTATATTGTGAAGGGATATCTGCGACAGATTCCCGGTGCCGAAGATATGTCTACCCACAAGCTGCGTCACACAGCGGCAACGCTGATGTACCAGCAAGGCGGCGTGGATGTGCTGGTCCTCAAAGAGATCCTCGGTCATAAAAATCTGGGAACCACACAAATCTATACACATCTGTCCAGCGAACAAATGGAACAGGCTGCCGCAGCTAATCCTTTAGCCCATATGACTCCCAAGAAAAAACGACGGGACGATTGAAAGGTTTCCTGTTGTGAGTTATTGAACTCACAACAGGAAACTCTCATACCATAGTATCAGATGCTATTTTTGCAATTTATAAAGCTCGTTAGAAATTTCACAAAAGCATTGAGCCGCTTTCCCGCCCGTATTCTGGGCATCTTCTGCCAAAACGGCCACAACATATCGCGGATTCCCCGCCGGAAAATACCCGGCAAACCAGCTCTGTACTACCGGCTTGTCTCCGCTTTTTTGGCCGGTTTCGGCGGTTCCGGTTTTTCCAGCGGCGGTACATTCAGCCGGTGCGGCCGCTTTTCCGGTGCCGTTACGTACTACCGCCTCCATCATATGGCGCAACGTAGTAGCCGTTGCAGAAGATAAAATGCGTTGTCCCCTACCCTGCTGCTCCTTTGTGTAGTCACCGAATTCATCCACATATCCTGCGATCAGGTGCACCGACGGCTGTACCCCATCATTCACAACGGTGGCCACCATACGGGCGATGTGCAACGGTGAAGCCGTCAGGTATCCCTGGCCAAAGGACAGATTGGCCACTGCCGCCGGTGCACTGCGCAGTGTGGACAGCGTCGGTATGACCGCCTTTGCCGCTCCCAGATCACCCACAAGGGTAATGGCCTGATCAAAGCCAAAATTATTGGCCATTGCGTAGAGCGCATCGGCACCGGTATCCTGTGCCAGGCGAATGAAACACACATTGCAGGACTGCGCGAAAGCGTCGGTCAGATTCTGAGACCCGTGTCCCAGCCGATTGTGGCAGTGAAACACGGTGCCTCCTACGGAGACATTACCGGTGCAGGTATAGCTTCGTTCCGGGGAAATTCCCTGCTCAAGTGCCGCCGCCATGGTGACGATCTTAAATACGGATCCGCAATCATATACGGCTAATGCCCGATTTAATAAAGCTCCGTTGTCTGCTTCGATGGATTGCGCCACCGTATCGGGTTGAAACGTCGGAAAGCTGGCCATGCCACGGATGGCCCCGGTGGATGGCTCCAGTATCACCACGGCTCCCTTGGGAATATATTCTGCAGCTACGTCCTCGATCACGGCTTGTATTTCCCGGTCAATAGTCAGGACCACTCCGCCGACAGAACGACCGGTAGTGTCTACTCGCTCGGCTGCGGCTCCCTGGAGGTATCGGCCGCTTCCGTTTACCCCGAAAGCGGCGGATGCCTCTCCGGCATACCGATTCAGCAGTTCATCGCAAGCGCCCTCAATGCCTGTCACACCATGCTGTCCGCTATGGTCCAGATAGCCGATTAAATGCGGGGCCAGCAAGCGCGAACCGATCCGGCGCGGCACCAAAAACAACTCAAGTCCCGGCATTATTCCCACCGGCTTTTGCAACCGCACAGCTGCGGGCGCGCGATTCTGCAATGCATTCCGCAATGCCGCAAAATCGGCCGGAGACGTCGCCTCCTGAATGGCTGCCAATGCCTGTTCATTCGGGGCAACTGCTGCCCGATACTCGGTCTCTTCATTCACCATAGGGCGGCGGTGGCAATCGTAGATGGTGCCCCGCGTAGTCGCTACCGTAACTTTCCAGCTGTTCTGGGAGGTTGCCGTCTGTGCGGGCTGCGTTTTGACAAGGTAGTAGACTCGCCCAAGCAAAGCAGAAAATAATATACCTAACAGCACCATGAGGATCCCTGTGCGCTTTTTCAAAAAAAACCACCACCTTTTAGGTAGAATTCCCCAAAAAGGCGGTGGTTATTCATGGGTTTAGCTCCGCGTTGGGATACTTAGAATACAAGGTATGATAGCTAAAGCGCAAAAGCTTTTATTCGGTGCAGCCTATTCCGTTCGGGTGTAGGGCTGTTCTTCGACTTTTATCAACGCGCAGCAGCGTGCCCTCCGGCAACGGCCGCTCAAAGGGAATATACACCGTCATGGTGGCGTGCGGAGCCGCTTCGATCGGCTCACGCTGTTCATTATACATCGTCGTGATTGTAAAGGTAAATGGCTTGCCATTTGGAGGCAAAGCATCCATCGTCTCTCCCGCAAAAAAGCGATTGCGTTGACTCACCTTTAGCCAGCCGTCCGCCCAACTTTCTGCCACTGCGGCCAGCTCATATCTGCGAATATATCCGCCCTGCTGCAAATGCTGGGCGGGCATACCGTAATAGAAACCGGTTCCGTAGGGACGATGACTGATTTTCAGCACCTCCTGCCGCACCCAGTCCTCCGGTACATAATCGGGACTGCATCCGGAACGCATATAGCCATTGACCGCCTGTCTGTATGCGTTGGTAATCACGGCTGTATAGTAGGAGGACTTGGCACGTCCTTCGATTTTGAAGGAATGTACACCTGCCGCCGCCAACTCGGCCACATGGTCGATCATATTCATATCATTGGCGTTGAACAGGTAGGTGCCTTCCGCATCCTGCTCCAGCGTCAGTGGCAGCTCCGGGCGCGTCTCTTCCACGATATGATATTTCCAGCGGCAGGGCTGTGCGCACTCGCCATGGTTTGCATCCCGGTTTGTCAGATAATTGGAGATCACGCACCGTCCGGAATAGGACATACAGATAGCACCGTGTACAAACGCTTCCAATTCCAGCTCCGCAGGGGTGTTTTGGCGAATCTGCCGAATTTCTTCCATGGACAGCTCTCGTGCCAACACCACGCGCGCCGCGCCCATGCGGTACAGGGCGGCGGCCGTAGCGTAGTTGACCACACCGAACTGGGTGGAAACGTGCAAGGAGCAATGGGGTGCATACGTCTTTGCCAGTTCCATGGTGCCCAGATCGCTGATGATCAGCGCGTCTATGCCGATACTGTCCAAGTAGGAAAAATACTCCGGTAAGGCGTCCATGTCCCGATTACGCGGTAAAATGTTGCAGGTAACATACAGCTTTTTCCCGGCTGCATGGGTCAACTGCACTCCGCGCTGTAATCCGACCCGATCAAAATTGGTGCAGCCCGTCCGCATACCGTAAGACTGTCCGGATACATACACGGCATCGGCGCCAAACCGCAACGCTGCACGCAGCCGTTCTTCATCCCCGGCCGGTGACAGGATCTCCGGGCGCAATGATTGTTCCATCAACAGGTATATCCTCCGTTGTATCATAGCAAAAGCCGGGGCAGATGCTCCGGCTTTTGCGGATGGTTCGGTACTGCGCAAACCCACTGGGGTCCTGCGAAACTCAGCCGTACATACCGATGCGATATTTCCGGCAGGTTTTCACGTGCTGCGCGTACGTCTCGTTAAAGTAGGTGATTCCGGTGTTATAATCTGTGGCAAAGAAATACGCTTTGGCGTGGACGGCATCCTCGGACGGATTCAAAGTCGCATCAATGGCCTGCACACCAGGGTTATTGATGGCACCCACCGGCAGCCCCTTACGGGTGTAGGTATCGTAGGCGGAGCTGGTCACGGTTATACCATCCACCTTGGGCAACACGCCGTTGACATACATGGTGGTCGAGTCGCATTGCAGCTTATCGAAACCGGAGCCGGGCGCCATACGATTCTGCAATACGCGAGATACGCCCTTCATATCCTGCACATTGGCGGCTTCTCCCTGGATAATGGATGCCAGAATAACGGTCTGATCAATGGTGTAGCCCTTTTCCTGTATTACTGTCCGGTACGGTTCGATTTTGGATGCGAAGTTCTCCAGCATCCTCTGGATTACCGTCTTGCCGGAGCTGCCCACATAGAAGTTGTAGGTGTCCGGGAATAGATACCCCTCCAGGCGGTAGATGCGCCCCTTATGTTCTTCCCCATCCTGATCGGTGGGGATCGCTTTGACAAAGTCGAAATCAAAATCCTCGTAGACCACCGCCTGGTAGAATTCCTCTTTTTTACAAACTTCCTTTTCCTCCAGCAACGCGGCGATTTTATCGACGGTATATCCTTCCGGGATGGTCACGGTCACCGTTTTCCGCGGAACGGTGGTTTGCAGTGCCTCCACAATATTGGAATAGCCCATGTCCGCCGACAGCGAGAACATCCCCTTTTGATATTTGCCGTCCGCCTTGCTGAGTTTGGAATATATACGGAAACAGAACGGATGGTCGATCAGTCCGTTTTCTTTCAGCAGCTCCGCGATCTGAGCGGTAGAGGCGCCGCTCGGTACCTCCAGATCCACCAATGCGTCGGATTTATTCAGCCCGGAGGAATCCAGTATGTACACGATCACAAAGAAAGCGACCAGCATCGCCAGCACAACGGTAATGGCAGCTTGCAGAAGTTTCTTCAGACATCCGTTGCCGTTTTCCGCCCTTTCATCCGTTTCCGTGTCGGACGCTTCTTCCGGTTCCTCTGCTTCAGGCCCATCGGCTGCGGACCGGGCAGCCGCATCGTTGGCGGGGGCATCGGGAATATCCATGGCAATTTCCTCATCCAGACGAAATTCCCGCACCTTTTTGGCTCGTACGGTCTCCGCGGATTCCTGCGGTGTCGCGCTGACGTTATTGTTGTTCTCTTCCATGGGACTCACCTCGCATTTCCTGTTTTTTTGTACACCGAAAGTACTTTTCCGTTACCAGCAGCTCAACCGGCCGGTCAAATCGGCCGTGCGGCAGAGAACGCTGCACACAGGCGCTGTAACACAGACCGACCCGATTCCCCTCAAAAGCGGATAGAAACCGATCGTAATAGCCCTTGCCATAGCCGAGCCGGAAGCCTTGCCAATCGTAGCTGAACGCCGGTACGAGGCACAACCCGGCGGACATATCCCGAAGCAGTTCGCAGCGCTTCGGGTCCGGCTCCAGTACACCGAAAGCACCGGGCGACAGATCCTCTTCGCTGTGGATATAGTAGAATTCCATCTGACGGGTTCCCGGTACACATCGCGGCACGGCCACGCGTTTCCTGTCCTCCAACGCCTGTCGGATGATCCGACGGGTGTCTACCTCGATGGGGGTGGAAACATAGGTCAGCACGGTGACGCTGCGCTGGTATTGCCATAAGCGCCGTACCTGTTTGGCGATGGCCGTATCCAGACGGGATTTTTCTTCCGGGGACAGTCTCTCCCGCCAGGCACGGTGCTTACGGCGCAAAGCATCCTTGACCGGGCGGATATCGCTTACGGGCATTGGATCTCCTTCCGTATCCTGTGAGCAGACTCCGACGAAGCCAGACGCGCCACCAGCTCCAACGCAAATTCCGTGGCGACACCGGCTCCGCGGGCAGTTGTCACCGTTCCGTCTGTAATGACCGTGGCGTCTGTCGCGGTTGCCCCGATCAGCTCCGGTTCAAACCCGGGAAAACAGGTAGCCTTCAGCCCCCTCAGCACGCCGGCGTGTCCCAGCACGGAAGGAGCGGCGCAAATAGCGCCCATCGGCAATCCGTGCGCAGACGCATAGGCAATGGCGGATCGCACCGTTTCAGAGGCATCCAGATGCGTGGTGCCGGGCATCCCGCCGGGCAGTACCAGTGCCTCCATAACGGATAACTCCACTTCCGCTTCGGTTATGTCCGCAGTCAGCGGTATGCCGTGAGCGCCGGTCGGGCAGCGGGAACCGACCCCTACGGTCTGCACCGACAGGCCGGCGCGCCGCAGCAGATCAATGGGTGCCAAAGCTTCCATTTCTTCAAACCCGTCTGCCAGAAATACATAGATCATCGTCTGTCACTCCCCTCATTCACCCGCAGTTCAGCCTTAGGTCATTTCATCAAATATTGCCAAAACATCCCGATGGATATCCTCTCGGCTGCGCGGTTCTCCCCCATGCGCACACGCGACCACGGACCAACCGCACGCCGAAGCGGCATACAACGCCGCCTGCCGGCAATGCAGCAGGTATTTACGATCCCGTTCATGGATATCCTTCTTACTTTCATCCCCTTCGTAGCGACAGGACAGCAGCTTTTGGGACACCTGCGGGGGCATATCCAGAAAAACCACCCGATCCGGATGGGGCAACCCCAGCTTATCGTATTCGTAGTCCCACAGCCATGCAAGGAATCCGTCCCACTGGGACTCGGGCAGCTTTGTCATCTGATGAATGGCGTTGGAGGTGGTGTAGCGGGCCGCGACCACCGGGACGCCGGCAGTATAGTCCGCCTCCCAGAAGCGGCGATAGCTGGCATAGCGATCCACCGCATAGAAGGAGGAAGCCGCATAGGCGTTCACCGCGTCCGGTGTGCCGCCCAGCTCGCCGCTCAGATACATCTGCACCAGCGCCGATGACGGCTGGGCATAGTCCGGAAAGCTGATCTGGCGGTAGGTAATGCCGCGCCGCCGCAGACTTTCATCCAGCAGGTCGAGTTGGGTGGATTTCCCGCATCCGTCCAGCCCGTCCAGCACCATCAGCTTTCCCATTATCCGTTCTCCTCATTCGTGTCCGGCAGGCGATACCGCTGCCGCATTTCCGCCGCCCGGCCGCAGGACATTTTTCCCTCAGGGCAGGTGCCGGACACACAGGACGGACCGGCATTCTTAAACAGGTGGGGGGCAACCTCCACGCACAGCTGCCACATCCGCTCCGCCAGCTCCCGGATCTCCCATTGTGCCCGGTTGCAGCACCGATGATGGAAGAAATTCATCAGTGAACGGGCATTCATCGTCATAATGAGCTTGGTGGTGCAGGCGTTCGGGAGCACAAATCGGGCATCTTCGATCGCCTTTTTTTCCGCCGCACGCTCCGCCGCTTTTTCTTCCATCCCGACTTTCAGAAATGCAGCGCGATGCTTTTCTTTCAACAAAGCGGTCAGGCGATCGTAGTGAGCCTGATCCTCCTCCATGGCGCGGCGGTATTCCGCAGCAGCTTCCGGAATGGCTTCAATCTCCGGCGGCAGCACATAGTCAAACATCTTCTCCCGCACATATCGCTGGCTTTGCACACTGTAAGAAGCGATCCGGTGGCGGGTCAGCTGGGCCAGCAGCGATCGGGATACCCCCTCCACGCCGAAAGTGAAGGAAACGTGTTCAATGGGGCTTTCGTGTCCCAAGCCGGCCAGCATATCCACGAATGCGGCTGTTTTTTCTTCCGTCAGGCCGTCCATCACGGTCTCAATATCGGCAGCGGAATAGCATAGCTTTGCCGCTGCCGCCACGGTTTTTTCCGGCATGGGGGTGTGAGAAATCAATGTTACCAGCATGAGCGCACTCTCCTTTGCGGACAAGTATAACAGAAAACAGCACTGTTTTCAACCCTGTAAGGAGAAAAAATCCTTGCATTTGCCCGAAAACTGTGGTATAGTGTATCCAACGCGACGAACGGGAGAGTAGACCGGCCGAGCGGCTTCAGAGAGGATCGCATCTGCTGCAAGCGATCTGCACAGACGCCGGATCGAAGTTCACCCGGGAGCGGCTGCGCCGAAACTCCGGCGGTAAGCGCAGACGGTACACCTCCGTTATCGGGTACAAAAGTGTTTGCTTTTGCAAAAAACAGGGTGGTACCACGGAGCAGTTTCGGCTTCGTCCCTATGCCGGGGACGGAGCCTATTTTTATTGCGGAAAGGACGAGATGAGATGGCAGAAATGAAAGAGCAACTGGAAGCAATGCGCCAGCAGGCGCTGGAGGAACTTTCCTCCACTCAGGCGGTCAAGGAGTTGGAGGATTTCCGTGTGCGCTTTATGGGTAAGAAAGGCGCTGTGACCGGTTTGCTGCGGGGTATGGGTGCTCTTCCGGCCGAGGAGCGGCCGAAGATGGGACAGCTGGTCAACCAGTTGCGACAGGATCTCGAAGATGCGGTTGCCGCCAAGCGTCAGACGTTGCAGGCAGAAATGAATGCGGCCCGTTTGCAGGCGGAGACGCTGGACGTGACTATGCCCGGGAAGCGAGCCACTATTGGCGGGCTGCATCCGCTGAACGTGGTGCTGGATGATATCGTCGGAATTTTTCAGTCTATGGGTTTTGACGTGGTGGACGGTCCGGAGGTGGAAACAGATTATTACAACTTCCAGGCGTTGAATGTGCCGGAGGATCACCCCGCCCGGGATATGCAGGATACGTTCTATCTGGCAGATAAACTGTTACTGCGCACCCAGACCTCGGCGGCACAGGCGCGCACCATGGAGGAGCGCAAGCCGCCCATCCGCATCATCTGTCCCGGACGTGTATACCGGGCGGATGAGGTGGACGCGACGCACTCGCCTGTGTTCCATCAGATCGAGGGGCTGGTCATCGACAAAGGCGTGACCATGTGCGACCTAAAGGGTGTGCTGGAACAGTTTGCCCACGAGATTTACGGCCCGGAGACGAAAGTGCGCTTCCGCCCCTCCTTCTTCCCCTTCACCGAACCCAGCGTTGAGGTGGACGTGAGTTGTTCCGAGTGCGGCGGTAAAGGCTGCCGGGTGTGCAAGGGTGCCGGATGGATCGAGATCCTCGGCGCCGGCATGGTGCATCCCCGCGTGCTGAAGATGGGCGGCATCGACCCGGAGGAATATACCGGCTTTGCATTTGGTATCGGTCTGGATCGGCTCACCACCACCCGATATAAGATCAGCGATATCCGGCTGCTGTTTGAGAACGACCAGCGGTTTCTGGAACAATTCGACCGATAAGGAGGGGCTCACCATGAAGATTTCTTTAAGCTGGCTCAAAGAATACGTAGCTATTGATATGCCCGTGGAGGAACTGTGCGATCGCATGGTGCAGGTGGGATTTGAAATCGAAGAAATAGAAGATCTGTCCCAGCGGATGCAGAACGTGGTCGTCGCAAAGATCCTCAAGATCGAAAAGCATCCGGATTCCGACCATCTGCTCATCTGCCAGATGGATGTGGGCGGCGAAACGCCGCAGCAGATCATCACCGGCGCACAGAATGTTTTTGAAGGAGCCACGGTTCCGGCGGCGTTGCCGAATTCCGTGCTGCCGGACGGCACAAAGATCAAGGCAGGGAAGCTGCGGGGCCTCCCTTCTTTGGGTATGCTCTGCTCTGGCGAGGAACTGGGACTTAAAGCCGGCGATTTCCCCGGTTGTGAGGTCTATGGTATCATGATCATGGATGACAGCTACACCCCCGGCACGGATATGCGGGATGTGCTGGGTCTGAATGACTGCATCATTGATTTCAAGATCACTGCCAACCGCCCCGACTGCAACTGTGTACTGGGGGTCGTGCGGGAGATTGCTGCTGCGTTGGGTGGCCGTTTCGATCAGCCGCAGCCCCGCTATGCCGCAGTATCCGGCAACACGCGTGACTACGTGGATATCACCGTGGAGGATACGGCGCTGTGTCCCCGATACATGGGACAGGTGGTGCGTAATCTGCGTATCGCTGAATCGCCGGACTGGATGAAAAAGCGACTGCGGGATTGCGGAATGCGCCCCATCAACAATATTGTGGACATCACCAACTACGTAATGCTGGAAACCGGACATCCGCTGCACGCCTTCGATCTGCGGGATATTCGCGGTGGACAGATCGTTGTGCGCCGAGCAAAGCCGGGTGAAGAAATCACCACGCTGGATGGCAAGGAGCATACCCTGACAACGGATATGCTGGTGATCGCCGATGCAGAAGGTCCCTCCTGTCTGGCCGGCATCATGGGTGGATTGAACAGTGAAATCAAAGACGATACCGTCGATCTGTTTTTGGAATCGGCGAAATTCCGGCGTGACAGCGTCCGGCGTACTGCCCGTGCGTTGGGAATGCGGACCGAAGCCAGCGCACGATATGAACGCGGTGTGGATACCTATGGCGTAGAGTTTGCTATGGCGCGGGCGTTGCAGCTTATTGATGAGCTGGATGCCGGTGATGTGCTGGAGGTCGGCATCGACCGGTGCGCGGAGCCGCCTGTTCCCACCAAGCTGCAGGTACCGGTGGATCGCATCAACGGATTGCTTGGCATCGATGTGCCGGAGGAGGCTATCGCGGATATATTACGGAGATTGAATTTTGATGTACAACTGAAAAAGGGCATGCTCACTTGTCAGGTGCCGCTGTACCGGGATGATGTAGAGGGCGCCGCCGATCTGGCCGAAGAGGTCATGCGTATGTATGGCTGCGATAAGATCGTATCCACCCCCATGCGCGGCGCTATTGTGCGGGGTAAGCAGAAGCCGGAACGCATCAAGACCAATCGCCTGAAGCGGCGGCTGATTGCCCAGGGAATGCGAGAGATCGTCACGTATTCTTTTATCAGCGGCAAAGCTGTGGACACGCTGCGATTGACTGAAGAAGATTCACGGCGGCGCGCTATCCGGCTGCTCAACCCTTTGGGTGAGGAATACTCCACTTTGCGTACCCAGCTTGTCACCAGTATGCTGACGGTGCTTTCTACCAATTACAGCCGAAAGATCCCGTCGGTGCGGTTTTTTGAGATCAGCAAACGGTTTATTCCGTACAGTCTGCCGATGACCGAGCAACCGCAGGAATTGTCCACCTTGTGCTTGGGTCTGTACGGCGACAAGGAAGATTACTTCACACTAAAAGGAATCGTAGAAAGCGTCTTTGCCCAGTTCGGAGTAGATGTGGACTATGCGCGGGGCAATGCGCCCTACCTGCATCCCGGCCGTCAGGCCGTAGCTCTGTGGAATGAAAAGCCGACCGGAGAATTCGGCGAGGTGCATCCGGATGTGGCAGACAGTTACGGAGTAGATGCCCGCGTATACGTGGCGGAGATCGACTTAGAAGCCTTGCTCGCGGCACAAGAGCCCCGCGTACTGTATCGTCCTCTGCCCCGCTTCCCGGCGGTGGAGCGAGATTTGGCATTGACCTGCGACGAGGATAAGCCGGTGGCGGAAATCGAAAAGCTGATCCGCAAAGCTGGCGGTAAACTGCTGGAGAGCGTAGAGCTGTTCGATGTTTACCAGGGCGCGCAGATCCTCACAGGAAAAAAGAGCGTAGCCTATGCATTGAAATTCCGCACCGCGGATCGCACCCTGTCGGATGAGGATATCGACCCGCTGATGAGTAAGATCTGCAAGCTTTTGCAGGAAAATGATTGTATTCTGCGCACTTAATGCTTGTAAAATTCATTTTCCTGTGGTATACTGTTACTGATCAATGGAATTGACAGGATTGGAGGGATCCGCAGTGAAGGACAGAACGATGACGTTTTCTCTCGGAGAGGATAAGGAACAGGCGATGAAGGTGATTCTCACTACTGTTTACGATGCGCTCAAAGAGAAGGGCTATAACCCTATCAATCAGTTGGTTGGCTATCTGCTCTCTGAGGATCCCACTTATATCACCACCCACAACAACGCCCGCACCTTGATCCGCAAGGTGGATCGGGATGAGCTGATGCGCGCGTTGGTCAGTTCCTATTTGAATAATTGATTAGGAGGTTTTGCCGATGGCAGAAAAGGCCGCAAAGACGGAGTCCCCTTTCCTGATGTATAAAGGGCGTCCGCTGGTGCGTTCCGGCAATACGCTGTATTACGGCAGTATGGCGGAAAAGTATGTGATTGTGATGCAGATCCTGTCCACCAAGGATGAGAACGACATCACGATGGCGGATAAGATCCAGATTCAGCTGATGCTGACCGACCCCGAGGTACGCATGAAGGATCGTATCGCCAAAAAGAGCGAAAAATCCGGATTGTACAACGCCATGGATTTGGGCAGCATTTGGCTGGAGCGAGCTTTGAACGAGAAATAATTGAGTGCAAAAATCGCCGATTGTCGGTCAAAGACCGCAGTCGGCGATTTTTTGTCGAATTGTTCATCATTGCTTTACATCTTCGCCTCAAAATGCGGTATACTGGTAGAGAAAATCAGCGGAGGTGAAAAATAATGGAACATAAGCCTGCCGATTCATCTGCATACAAACGGCGGCGCAAATGGCAAAGCATGATTTCTTTAGCGCTGTTCGCCATAGTCATTGCCCTATTGACCGTATTGTTCATCAAGGTGTTGGCTCCTTATCTGGGGTCAGCGGAGGAACTGCACACTTTTTTAGAGGAATTTGGCTGGAAAGGCTATTTCATACTGTTCGGACTGCAATGCCTGCAAATTATCGTTGCATTCATTCCCGGTGAAATTATCGAGTTAGGTGCCGGATATGCCTACGGAGCCATACAGGGAGCGCTGATTTGTCTGATTGGTGTCGCATTTTCTTCGTCGATTATTTTTCTGTTGACCAAGAAAATCGGTACGCCGCTGGTGGAGACCTTTATTTCCCGGGAAAAGATAGACCAGCTTCGTTTCATCAACAGCGAAACCAAGCTCAAGCGCACGATATTTCTCCTGTTCTTTATTCCCGGCACCCCAAAGGATGTGCTGACGTATTTCGTGGGGCTGACCAAAATCCGCCTGTCGGAGTTTTTGGGCATTTCACTGATTGCCCGCATTCCGTCGGTAATCTCCTCTACGATCTGCGGCCAGTATCTGGGCAAGGAGGACTATCGCACCGCCATCATCGTCTACGCCGTAACCGGTGTGGTCAGTGTTGCCGGATATTTTCTATACAACAAATTGCTCAAGCACCACGAACAAAAAAAAGCGGAGCATAATACAAAAAAGGACGGCACCGCGTGAATGCCGTCCTTTTGTTTTTAGAATCAACCGTTAGACAGTCGATGTAGGAACTCCGAGAAATACTCCGGCAATTCACTGGTAAAGTATAGCGGCTCCCCCGTCACCGGATGTACGAATCCGATTTCCTTCGCATGGAGGCACTGACCGCCTAACTCGTGACATTCCCGGGGCGGGTGCACACATCCGTATACGGTATCCCCTGCCAGCGGGTGCCCTAAATAGGCCATGTGTACGCGTATCTGATGGGTACGTCCGGTCTCCAGCCGCAGTCGCAGATGACTGTACGCTGTCCGGCGGCTGTTTCCCGGATATTCTGACAGAACGCGGTAATGAGTGACGGCCTCCTTTCCGCCCGAGCGCAACACTGCCATTTTTTTGCGCTGAGTCGGATGCCGTCCGATCTGGGTGTGGATCGTTCCTACCGGTTCCGTGAAAATACCGACCGCCACCGCTTCATAGATCCGTGTAAAGCTGTGTGCCTTTATTTGCTCTGCCAGCCCTCGATGTGCGCGATCGCTCTTAGCAACGATCAATAGGCCGCTGGTATCCATGTCGATACGGTGCACGATTCCCGGCCGCAATACTCCATTGATGCCGGAGAGGGAATCGCCGCAATGATACAGCAGCGCATTGACCAATGTGCCGTCGTAATGACCGGCGGCAGGATGGACCACCATTCCTTTGGGCTTATTCACGACCAGCAGATCCGCGTCTTCGTAGACGATATCCAGCGGAATATTCTCCGGCCGAACCGTGTATTCTATGGGTTCTGGTATCCGAATCTCCACCCGGTCGTTGGAGCGCAGCTTGTAATTCTTGGCAACAGCAGCATCGTTGACCGTTACCCGTCCTCGCTCGATCAGACTTTGAGCCGCAGTACGGCTGAGCTGTGCCATTTTAGCTGTAAAAGCATCCAACCTGTCACCGGAGTGCACCGGAGACACGTGCTCAATGATCGGTTCCATGCGTATCCTGCGCTTTCGTTCGAGCCGGAATGCCAAAGAGTACGGTGAGCAACGGCTTATCCTCCGATTCCTTGTTCAAAAACAGCAGATAGGCAAACAGCAACACTGCCCCTACTGTAACATAACAATCCGCCACATTAAAGATCGGAAAATCAATCAGCCTAAAATACAGAAAGTCTGTGACAAAGCCGTGAAGGATCCGATCAATCAGATTCCCGATGCCACCGGCGATGATCAGTGCGGCACTCACGGAAAATACCCGAGAACGCCGCCACTCGCTGCGAAACAACATCACGAGCAATGCAACAACCACTGCAAGCGTCAACGGAATAAATATCCAGCGTTGCCCTTGAAGCATACCGAAGGCTACGCCCCGGTTTTCGCAGTATTGCAGTTCAAAGACTCCCGGCCACAGAGGAATCGGCTGTGTCAGGTATCCGGCCGCCAAGTATTTTGTCCATTGATCCAGCCCAACCAATCCGGCGGCGGCAATCAGCATCCAAATCTGGAACATAAGCAGACTTCCTTTCAGAAAAGCGGGGTTGTTAAAAAAGCCAACTTTTTTAACAACCCCGAGAATCCTATCTAATCGGCACGTTTATGCCGGCCGGGTGCCCTTAGAGACGGGTCAAAGCCGGTTGCGTCATCTGATAATGACAGAAATGCCGAATTTATTCGTCATCCAGAGAGAATTGCGACAAATCGAACCGAGCGCCGAAGCCGGACGCTGAGCCTGTAGCCGTAACGGGGTTCGGCGTTTCGTCTGCGCTATCTGCGAGAGCGGATCCGTCCGTAGAGGGCGGCGCAGGGGTGTCATCATCGGTGACATCCTCAGTCGCCTCATGCTCGGGCTGGATAGATTCTGGCGTTTCTTCATCGGCCAACACACCGATGAGCGTCAGGTGCTCCCGATAGATAGACAGAAGTCGTGCCTTGAATGCAGACACTTCCTCCTGAATCCGCTTCAGTTCTGCGCGCTCAGCAACCACATCCGTCTCAGCAGTTTCATGGATATGACCGGCCTGCTCCTGTGCTTCGGATACAATCTGCTCCGCTTTTTGCCGCGCCTCTTCCAAGATGGTGTCACTCATACGCTGTGCATTCATCAGCGCATTGCGGATCGTATCCTCCTGCGCCCGGTAATCCAGGATTGACTGCCCCAGCACCTGCATTTTATGTTCGTTTTCGGCATTGATGCGGGTCAGCGCATCCACCGTCTCGGCGCAGCGATCCAAAAATTCGTCCACCCCATCGGTCCTATAGCAGCCAAAGGACTTTCTGAACTGCACTTCCTGTATGTCCTGTGCGGTTAAAAGTGCCTGCTTATTCTCCATACCTTCGTCATTCCTTCCGGTAAAATCTAAATATACTGGCGTGCCTCCAGATTCAGGCGTCCCTTGCGAGTAGGCGTGTCCAGCCGATCTACGGAAAAACGGCCGTACCCGCGTATCGATACGGTGCAAGGCGCCACCACTGCGGCTGCTACCGTTGCCACGACCCGATGATCCACCTCTACGAAACCATTTGCAATCAGCTCTGCCGCCTGATCACGCGAGGAACGTATCAAGGCTTTTACAACGGCATCCAGCCGAGGAGAAGCAACCGTATCATGCAACGGGCGGAACTGATGCGCCGCGGGCAATGCACCCGTGTAATCCACTGTGCAGCGCACTCCTTCCCCACCGATTTTAACCACCTGCTCCTGCACAAACGGCACGATCTCCTCCCGCAGGAACAGCACGCCGATTCCTTCTCCGCACAGAATATCCCCGATGGATTCCCGCCGTAAGCCAATAGACATCAATGTGCCGAGAAAGTCCCGGTGACTGAGCGACCGTTCTGTTCGGTAGTGAAACGCTACCGATTTTAAGGGAAAAGCATCGTTCTCCGGTTCCATATATTCCGGGAAAACACCCAGCAACGTCCGTTCTGCCTCTGCGTAACCGCCATAAAAGCAAAATCGGACATCGGCGCATTTCTCCAATCGCGGACGTATCAGTGCTTGCTCGTGAAGATCCAGGAAGCCCAAAAAGCAGGGTAAATTGCGTCGGTCGCAGAGACGCACCGTATCGTCAACCCGGGCCAGCAGCAGTTGATCCGAATCAGAAATACAGGCCATTATTCTCTAATTCATCCAGCAGATCACCCATCAGCCCCACGTTGTACGGAGTGATGATAAAGGTGCAGTTGGCCACCTTTTTGATCTGGCCATCGTTAGCGTATGCCACACCGCTGAGAAAATCCAGGATCCGGCGGGCTACATCCTTGTTCGCCGATTCCAGATTCAGCACCACCGTGCGTTTAGCATTCAGATGATCGGCCACAGCGCTGGCATCATCGAAGCGCTCCGGCTTGACCAGCACGACCTGCAGCTGCGCAGTCGCGTGGATGTTCACCACCTTGTTGCCACGTTTCGGCTCAGAGGCTGCTTCGTCTGCATTCTTACGCACCAGATTCTCCTCAGAAGCAAATTCCTCCTGTTCGTCCTGGTCCTCATCGTCGCCTAAAAACCGCTCAAAAAATCGCATGGTTCATACCTCCATATAAAAAATTAGTGATAGATTCTCTGTCCAAAAATTGCGGATCCGACGCGCACCAGCGTGGCGCCCTCCAAAATGGCCTCCGGGAAATCTCCGGACATCCCCATTGATAGAATCCGTATATCTATATTATCTATATTTTTGTCCCGCATGTCAACCGATAGATGGTGCATTTTTGAAAAATTTTCTCTTTTGTCCGTCTCTTTCTGTAAAATCGGCGGAACAGTCATCAGTCCGCTGACGGCAACCCCCGGTAACGACGCAATCTGACGCAAAAGTGTCTCCAGTTCTTCGGGGGAAACACCGGACTTCGCCTCTTCCCCGCCGATGTTCACCTCGACCAGAATTTTCGTGACCAATCCCAAAGCTACCGACCGCGCGGATATGTGCTGCGCCAAGCGGAAACTGTCAACCGACTGGATCATATCCACTTGCCCGACAATGGCGTTGACCTTGTTCGTTTGCAAATGACCGATGAGGTGGCGCTCCACATCCGGCACACCTGCCAGCTCCGGCTGCTTACTGAGATATTCCTGCACCCGGTTCTCTCCGATCAAATCAATGCCGCAGTCGATCGCTTCCAAAATTCGGGCCGTGTCTACGGTTTTGGTGACGGCCATCAGCCGAACCGAATCTCTGGGACGTCCGGCAGATGCGCAGGCGGCACAGATACGTTCCTCTACACGCAGCAGATTGTCCCGCATAAAGCTATCGAATGATTTTTCCATCGTACAGCCCCCTTCCGCCGACAATGATATCGTCGTACATATGAAGATACCCCTTTTCGTCCGTTTCTCGGCTGATCACATAATCTGCCGGTTCGCTGTATATTTGGTCGATCTTGCGGAAGGAAACGATGTTACCGTAGCGAATATAAACACCCGCTTGCATGGAATCGTCAATGACGATTGCCCGTTTCGGCACCTTTAGGCCGGTGTGCTTAACCAGCAGTATCTGCACCGTTTCCCGACGGATGGTGGACAGCGCCTCTGACATATAGGCACAGCGAAACACCACCAGCATTTGCCCGTTGTCTGCACGGCTTCCGGCTGCGACCGTTACGGGGATCTCTTCATCGGTCACGAAGGACATCCGCAGGGAAAGCTCCTTGCCGGTGGACAGCGTGTTAAAATACGAATCCGGCACAAAACAGGCAAAATACCATTCATAGCCACTGACGATTTTCCCATTGGATGACTGTGGCTCAGGTGGTGCGGCTTCCAAAAAACCGTGCAGTTGTTCAGCCGTCAAATTCACAGGGTCTATCCCCGCCAGCAGCTCCTCGTAGCCGTCTGTTTTGTCGGCAAAGTATCCTGCCACCGGTGCGGAAACAGTTCGCAATGCCCGCTTATAGGAAGAATTCAAATTCTGCTTTTTTTCTTCCAATGCGGCAATTGTCGCTGTCAGATCGACCGCTCCGCCGGTGACGATCTGTTTCTTGCTCAGAGAGGACAGCAGTCTTGCTCGCACCTCGCTGACATCGGTCTCCGTAGCATATCCGCTCACCTGCCGCACCAGTTCATTGACGCCGGAGCTGATCTGCGCATTGATCAGATTGAGATTCAAGTGACTGGAGCCGCGGTCAGCCTGGATGGACTTCAGCGCGGTGATCTGGGCCTCCAGATCCTGAATATCCCGTTCGGCTAATCCGTCCTGCTCCGATGCATATATTTGTGCGATCGTGCCGCCTTTAGACACACGGGAGCCGTTTTCGATGGTAAAGTATACCGAGCCACTGTCAGCGGCCGGGATCACTGTTTCCGAGCGAAAGACAAGACCCTCGGCGTCAATGGATTCATACACGCTGTACGAGGCGGTCTGCTCCGTCTTGATTGTGGCAAACACGCCGCGGTATAGCTGATAACCGCCATACAGCAGTAATGCGACCACGAGACCGAAGGTGATCCACCCCTGCTGCCGCCTTTTCTTTTTTTGCGCCCGACGCCTTTGCCTTTCTTCGCGTGCGTCCTCCATCAGAGACCACCTCCCGCCGCAAAATTTCGATACCGATCCAGCACATCCTGCTTCAGTTCCTCAAAGCTCGCATAGTCCTCCAGCCACATCGGCTGTGCGTAAGCAAGCCGTCGGAACCAGGACATTTGCCGCTTAGCATAGCGGCGGGTTTCCTGTTTTAATGTGTCAACCGCCTCCGCCAAAGTACACGCACCGGAAAAATACGGCAAAAATTCCTTGTACCCGATGGCTTGCAACACGGTAGCGGACGGTTGCTGCTGCAGCACCCGGAACGCCTCATCCATCAGTCCTGCCTCCAGCATCCGGTCCACCCGTTGCTCTATGCGACGATACAACAGCGCTCGATCTCGGTATTGCAGCACAAACAGACAGCCACGATATGGCGGCGGTATACTGTGGGAGCGCCGCTCCTGTTGCGTTAATGTTTCACCGGTGATGCGATAGATCTCCAGCGCCCGGACAATCCGATGCAGGTCATGCTCATGCAACCGGGCTGCCGTATCCGGATCGATCCGACGCAGCTCCTCCAGCAGCGCGGCTCCCCCCTGCTCCTGCCCGGTTTGCAGCAGTTCCTGCCGAAGCTGCGGATCAGAAGGCTGAGGAAAGAATTGAATATTCTCCATAAAGGACTGCACGTACAGACCGGTGCCGCCGCACAGAACGGGAGTCTTTCCCTGCGCGTACAATTGCGCAAACACCCGGTAGGCATCCTCCACATAACGGGCTACACTGTAGGATTCGCCCAATGGCAAAAATCCCTGCAAATGATGAGGGATTCCCTGTTGCTCCTCCGCAGTCGGCCGGGCGGTACCGATCCATACATCGTCATAGACCTGCATGGAATCAGCTGAGACCACCTCGCCGTGCAGCGCCTGCGCCACAGCGATCGCCAATGCGGTTTTACCGGTTGCCGTAGGCCCGGCAATGACCGGGTATGTCTGCATGACGATTGCTCCTTTCTTTTCCGGGTCATTCCGGGAATACGCAGGTGTTTTCGGGTATTTCCGGGCTTACACCAGCCGGCCGAATTGTTTCTCCAGATCCTTCCGGGTCATCTCGATACATACAGGCCGTCCGTGCGGGCAATACCGCACTTCATCGCCGGTCAGCACCGCCTCGGCCAGAGAAAGGAGTTCTTCCGGTGTATTGCGGTCCCCGGCCTTCGTGGCAGCGCGGCAAGCCGATGAATGGTAGATCCAATCCAGCTTAGAGGAAGTCACTTCCCGGCTCCCTTCCGCCAGTCCTGTGGCGATTTCCCGCACGGTGGCATCAATGTCCGTTCCGCTTAATATCATCGGGAAACTTCGCACCAATACGGAATGACTGCCAAAGTCCTCCAGTTCAATACCGGACTGCGCCAGAATATCGGCATTTTCCAGCAGCACCGTGTATTCCTCCGGGCTGACCGACACCGGCACCGGAGCCAGCAAAATCTGGCTGTCGGTACAGCTGGCAGTCTTGAGCCGGTTGTACAGTATCCGCTCATGGGCAGCGTGCTTATCGATGATAAACAGCGAATCCCCCTGCTGCGCCAGAATATAGGTGGCTGCAAACTCTCCCAAAAATCGGACAGGCGAGCAGGACTGCTCCATGGTTAGCTGCTCAACCGGCTCCGCCTGAGCCGATCGCTGTGGAACCGATGGTAAATCCGACTCGACAGCCGGTTCTTCGGCCGGTTTCGTGGTGGGCAGCTGAGTCACTTCCGTATCGGTGATCGACTCCGCGACAGGCATCGCGGGAATGGCTTGCAGCGGACGGTACACAGGCAGCGTGCCATCCTCCAGCGTGGCCTCTGCCGGATCATCCTCAACGCACAGATCCAGAAAGGACGAAGCCTGTACGCGGGGAACCGCCTGCATCGGTTCTTTATGCCAAACCGGCTCCGGCGTACGATTTTCCGACGATCCCGCTTGCGGCTGCGTCGGCTGTGTAGCCGGACGAACCGGCGTTGCCACGCGAGATGTGTTTGCTGGCGTGTGTTCCTCCCGCAGCAGCACACGACGAATGCTGTCTCCTTGCTCGATTCCGGATTTCACACCGAAATACACCGCGTCGAATACCGGCTTTTCATTTGTAAATCGCACTTCGATCTTCGCCGGATGCACATTGGCATCGACGGTTTCGGGCGGCATGGTCAGGAACAGCACACAGGTAGGAAACCGCCCCACCATGGTGACGCCTTTATACGCTCTTTCCAGCGCCACCGCCGCAGTCTGGGTTTTCACATAGCGACCGTTGACAAAGAAGTGCTGCATCGTCCGATTTTGCCGACAGGCCTCCGGCTTGCAGATATAGCCGCTGACCGTTACGCCGTTCTGGGAGTATTCTACCGGGATCAGCCCGGCGGCAAATGGCTTGCCGAACACCGCATGGATACAGGGGAGCAGCTGACCGTCACCGGGCGTTTGCAGCTCCGTACGTCCGTTGCGAATGAACTTCACCGCCACCTCCGGATGGGAGAGCGCCAGTCGCTCCACCACTCCGGCCACCGCATTGCCCTCACTGACATCCTTTTTCAGAAATTTCATCCGCGCAGGGATATTATAGAACAGTTCCCGTATCTCAAAGGTCGCGCCCTCCGGACAACCGGCATCTTCTGTGACCTGTTCCTCCCCGCCCCGGATGCAATAGTGGGTGCCCACCACGTCCCCCCGGGCGCAGGTGGTCAAATCCACCTGCGCCACGGCGGCAATGGAGGCCAGCGCCTCGCCCCGGAACCCCAAGGTGCAGATAGCGGACAGATCCGCCGCCGTATGTACCTTGCTGGTGGCATGGCGCAGAAATGCGGTGGCCACGTCCTCCCGGGCAATCCCGCATCCGTCGTCCGACACCCGCATATAGGTGATGCCGCCATCCCGTATCTCCACCGTTATGCGATGTGAGCCGGCATCAATGGCATTCTCCATCAATTCTTTGATGACAGAGGAGGGACGCTCCACAACTTCACCCGCCGCAATCAGCTCGGCAGTCTGCTTGTCCAACACTTGAATTTTAGCCATGGGATCTCCTCCTTAACGGGCTCAATAGGCCGATGCGTCTTTCACGAGTTGATACAGCTCCTGCAGAGCCTCAATGGGGGTCATCACATTGATGTCCAGTTCTTTCAGGTGCCGAATGATGGGATTATCCGAATCGGACAGCAACGACATCTGCCCGGATTCCACCGAGGCTGCTGCTATGGGTGCAGCCGTCGGAGCGGCTCCTTCTCCGGATTCTGTCTGGTGTAAAATCTCCTTGGCACGATTGACTACGGTATCACAGATACCGGCCAGCTTGGCCACCTCGATACCGTAGCTGTCATCTGCCGGGCCGCGGACAATCCTCCGCAAAAATGTAATGTCGTCGCCCCGCTTTTTCGCCGCCACATTATAATTTTTCACACCGGGCAGCTCCCCCTCCATAGCGGTCAACTCATGGTAGTGGGTAGCAAACAGGGTTTTGGCGCCGATTTTTTTCTTATCCGCTACATACTCCAACACCGCACGGGCAATGCTCATTCCGTCAAAGGTGGATGTGCCGCGTCCGATCTCATCGAAGATGATCAGGCTGTTGGCAGTAGCGCTATGTAGTATGGAGGCCACCTCGCTCATCTCCACCATAAAGGTGGACTGGCCGGCCGCCAGATCGTCCGAAGCACCCACACGGGTAAAAATACTGTCCACAATACCGATGGTGGCGCTCTGCGCCGGAACAAACGAGCCGATCTGCGCCATGAGCACGATCAACGCCGTTTGACGCATATAGGTGGACTTTCCCGCCATATTGGGGCCGGTGATGATGGCGACGGTGTTTTCTTTTCCGTCCAGCAGGGTATCGTTCGGAACAAACGGCGCTTCGCTTAGACTTTCCACCACCGGATGGCGGCCGCCGACAATGTGGATGCAGTCACCCATATCCACCTCCGGACGGCAGTAATTTTGCGTCACTGCCACTTGGGCAAGGGAAGCCAGTACATCCAGCTTTGCCAGCGCTTCCGCGGTCCTCTGT